>JADHWR010000050.1 GCA_016783355.1 Candidatus Omnitrophota bacterium
GGTCGAATTGATCCCGCAGCTTAAACTAAAATTATCGAAGACCCTTCTGAATTTCGAAGAAATTCTGAAGGACTAGTCCTGCCAAATTGCTTCGCAATTTCGCAGGGGAATTTTAGACCCTTCCTTTAAAGGAATTAGGAGGGTCTATCCTTTAGGATTAGGCCCTTCCTTTAAAAGGTATTAGGAAGGCCTATCCTTGTAGGATTAGTTTGTTTAAGCAAGGGATATATACCTTCAATGAGACCACAACTTATGGAACCCAAAGGGTGAACATAATCCTTCGATTTCACTCAGGATTATGTCCTGAGCGTAGTCGAAGGACATAAGTTGTCTGGTCGAATTGATCCCGCAGCTTAAACTAAAATTATCGAAGAGAATTTTAGTTTGTTTAAGCAAGGGATATATACCTTCAATGAGACCACCCTTGATGAGCTCATCAAGGGTATGGTCGAATTAAACCCTTGACATCTCCGATGTCAAGGGTCAAGTTCAGACAAAGACTTACGAGCGCTTCGCTCCGTAAGCCTTGTCTTCACTTGAGAAAGATGTAGCGAAGAAGAAATAAAAAAGCAAATAAATAAATAATCCAATGAACCTCTTTAAATCTTCCACTGACTAATTTTAAGAACGCGTAAGAAATAAATCCGAAGGCAATGCCTTCGGTAATGCTGAAGGTAAATGCCATGGTGGTTAAGGTTAAAAAGCAAGGAATCGCCTCAGTATAATCATTCCATTGAACCTTCACCACATTTTTAAGCATAATGCAGCCAACAATGATTAACGCAGGCGCAATTATCGGATAAAGGGTCAAGCCTGCCTCGGTAGCATATCCACCGCCAATCATCTTTACCACAGGGAAAAAGAATATAGAAAGCAAAAATAATAAAGCAGTAACTAAATTACTCAATCCGGTTCTTGCACCCTGCGAGATGCCGGTCGCGCTCTCAATATAACTTGTCACTGTTGATGTCCCTAAGCACGTTCCCGCAACTGTGCCCAAGGCATCGGAAAGAAGTGCCCTGCGCGCCCGAGGTAGCTTGCCTTCCTTGATAAACCCACCCTCTTGCCCTACGCCAATCAAAGTGCCTACAGTATCAAATAAATCAAGAAAGAATAGAATAAATATAACCGGGAGTATCTTTAGGGTTAAGGCGCTGGAAATATCTAATTTAAACAATGTGGGGTTGATGCTCGGCGGAAGGCTAACTAAACCGGCAAATTTAACAATACCCATCAGCCAACCAATGAATGCAGAAATTATTATTCCGATCAATATCGCTCCCTTTATCTTCTTAACGATCATTATCGAGATAATAATAATTCCTAATATAGAAAGAATTACTGGCTGACTTCTTAAATTGCCTAAACCAATAAGTGTTCCGGGATTGGCAACAACAATCCCTGACCATTCAAAGCCGATGAGGGCAATCAACAAGCCAATCCCTACGGCAATTGCATTCTTTAATGAACTAGGAACAGCATTCAGGAGCATCGCGCGCAGGCCGAAAAGCGCAAGAATCACAAAGACAAAACCAGAGATAAAATTTGCTCCCAGGGCAACCTGCCAAGGAACGCCTAAGGCTAAACAGATTCCAAAAACAAAATAGAAATTATGCCCCATTGCCGGAGCAAGGGCAATGGGATAATTTGCCAAGAAGGCCATTAAAATCGTAGCCAAGGCAGAAGCCAAACAAGTAGCCAACATCACCGCACCAAAATCCATGCCCGCCTGAGACAGCACTGCTGGTTGAACAAAGATTATATAGGACATGGTCATAAAGGTAGTAATCCCACCGATTATCTCTGTGCGGATATTTGTGCCTGTCTGCTTTAATTTAAATAGTCTATTCAGCATTGTTATAATTTTAACGCAGATTCTCGCAAATCCCTGCCTGCCGGCAGGCAGGCAACGCAGATTTACCCCGTTAGACCCTTCCTTTAAAAGGAATGAGGAAGGTCTACCCTTTAGGGTTAGAAAATTCTTTTCTAACGGGGTTTACGCAGATGTTTTTATCTGCGGCCATCTGTGTGTGATCTGCGTTTATCTGCGTTCAAGCTATATACACAACCACAGTAATTTTGTCGATATAGATTATACCTCTGAGCAATCTCAATGGCAAGCCTAAAACCATCCTTCTTTTTAAAATCGCAGGCAAGGAATTCCGAAGGACCTACTGCCTTACCTATACTATTAATTACTGCTGTATTCTTATGCGGGCTGACCGTAAGGGTAGTAGTAAATTTGGCTATATTTAATTCCTTTGCCTTATTATATGCTTGCTCGAGCCGCATCTTGAAGCAAGCTGCGCATCGATGTCCGCCCTCTGGCTCATTTTCTAAGCCTTCGGTTAACTGGAGCCAATTATCGCAATCATAGGCGCCTTTGATTAACTCAAAGCCAAGGTTATGCGCCATCTGATCAACTGCCCTTAATCGCCGCTGATATTCCTCCTCAGGATGAATATTAGGATTATAAAAGAATCCTAAGGGCGTAAATCCTTCTTCTCTTAGCCTTTGAACAACTAAGCCTGCACATACACCGCAACAAATATGTAAAAGTATTGCGTTCATTTAATGAGCAGAAGATCCCTCCCTTTCTTACCATTATACTCAGGCTGCCTTGTTGAAAGGGCGGGATTCATTTGACCTTAATCATCTTATCTGAACTAGTAAAGAAAATACCCCCCAAATGATAGATTAGTCTTATTTTATCTACATCCCAGGCTTGGTCAAATAGATTCTCTTCTGCCTGAGCATAGATTATTTCTCCAACAAACAACTTATGATCGCCGAATTCACGAATGTCCCTTAGATAACACTCCAAATTACCCATGCATTCAGAAATCAAGGGGGCGTTAATCAAGCGGTGGGCTTTAATTGGGGTTAATTCTGTTTCCTTAAACTTGTCCGTATCCCTACCAGAGACCTTACCGCAAAAAACCACCTTTTCTAATAGATTGACGTCGGGAATATTAATAACAAACTCCTCGGATTTTTCTACCAACTCGCAGGAAAAATGGGATTTGGCAATGCTAATTCCCACCAAGGGTGGCTTGTGGGATAAGGGCGTCTTCCAGGCAAGGGTAATAATATTACTTCTATCCTTATAAGCGGAAGTGGCTAAAATTACGTTCCCGCTACTTAAAAGACGCGTCGCTCTCTCTTGAGAAATTTCTACTTTCATCTTCTCCCCCCTCGTTAATGTTAATGTTAAGAGACACACTTTTTGCAAATCACCCCGTACCTTTTAAATATTCAAAGATATCAAAAAGTCGGGAAGTTTTTCGGCCCCTCATCTATATAAAAATTGTCAAGCGGACTTTTGGGGACATTCGACATATCTCTTAACACATGAGTATACACCATTGTTGTTTCAATATTTTTATGACCCAGAAGTTCTTGAATTTCTCTTATATTAACCCCATTCATTAAAAGATGGGTGGCAAAGCTGTGTCTTAAAGTATGAACGCTTGCGTGTTTAGCGATACCTGCTTTTCTTGTTGCATTTTTCACAGTCTTCTGTATCGAGCTTGGGTGAATATGGTGACGGCGAATCTTTCCGCTTCTTGGATCAACAGATAAGGCTCTTGCTGGAAAAACATACTGCCATCCCCATTCTTTAGCCGCATGGGAATATTTACGCTCCAGGGCATCGGGTAAATATGTTTCTCCATATCCACCTGCAAGATCTTCCTCATGTAATTTTCTCACTTTCTCCATATGTTTTTGTAAAGGCCTCTTAAGATACACCGGCAGCATAGTTATCCTATCCTTATCTCCTTTACCGTTTCTTATAATGATTAGGTCATTATCAAAATCAATATCTTTTATGCGTAATCGGGCAACTTCCATTAAGCGTAACCCTGAACCATATAGCAACTGAACTATAAGCGAGTTTTTCTCATCTATATTTTTAAATAATTTCTTTACCTCTTCAACGGTTAACACCCCGGGTAGTTTTAGCCCTCGCTTTGCTCTCACTGTTTTATCTAACTCCTTAACTTCAATCTTAAGCACATCTCTTAACAAAAATAAAAGGGCATTAAATGCTTGATTTTGAGTAGAAGAAGATACACGAAGTTTAATCGCAAGATGGGTAAGATAATCCCTTACATCGGAAGAATTTAAGGCTTGAGGAGAAATTTTTTTATTTTTCACCCTGGTAAGATAATGGAAAAAACGCTTTGCCCAATCAAGATATGTGCGTTCGGTACTGAAAGAATAATGTTTAACGCGTATAGCTTCGCGCATTCTGTTTATAATATGGGATTTTTCTAAACTAAGATTTTTTACCCCGTTAGAGAAAGCCACCGATTTTAATCGGTGGTCATTACCGCTTAAAGCTGACGGTGGTTTAAAGCCACCGTCAGCGCAAGCCGAAAGAGTTCGAAGTTCTCTAACGGGGTTTACTGAAGAATCAATATAAAAATCTATGCTATTGTGGTTAAGGAAGTCTTTTACATACAATTTAATTGCTCGCTCAGCCTGGTTTATTTTCCAATCATTGATTTTCTCTACGCGAAGGCTATTAAGAAATTTATCGACTCTTGCTTTAGGAGATAAGTTTGCATGGTTATTGGAAAAAGCCAAAAATTTACTCACCCAATAAGCGTAAAAAGACACATTTTTAGTAGGAACCGACTTACGTGACATCACAAACTGCTGAAACTGAGGCAACGCTTCTTCTAACATAAAATTCCCTGCCTTGCTAAAATTCCCATACTATATAGAATCCGCATTTCTTGATATTATAAAGAAATTATAGAATCTATCAAGAATTATTTTGACATCCGAGGAGAAATATGCAATAATTCAGTTGGTTTCACTGGAAAACGTTAGAAGCGACTAAATAAATATAGAGTCCATATATTAATTGTTAGATGGAGATAATAATAAATGAAGGAGGAGAATGTGAAAAAATATTTTGTGACAATTTTATTTCTTTTTTGTATTTTTGTGCAATATGTCCATGCACAGCAAAAGTCTCTGGAAACTTTAAATAAAGAAACATTGGCCCTTTTCAAACAAAAGAAATACGATGAGGCAATAGAATTATCCCAAAAAGCTTTGGCAATTTCAAAAGAAAAATTTGGAGATGAGCATATTGAAACAACCCGATTTCTAAATAATTTGGGTGTTCTTTTAATAGTTGAAGGAAACTACCAACAAGCTAAATCAAAGTTAGAAAAAGCATTTGCAATTAGAAAGAATGTATTAGAATTAGAAAAAGATACTATTGAAACTATGTATAATTTAGCTGTATTCTATGCTTATGAAGGGAATTATCAAAAATCATCTACATTAGCCAAAATGGTTACTATGTATCATAAAAATAAGGTTATATCTCAAACATTATATGGAAGCATGATGGATTTATATAATCAGAAACAAAAATATCCTATGATTAATCCCCTTTTGAATATTAGAAACAACCAATTTGCTATAGAACCCCACAATATTATTAAAGCATTGGAAAGTTTAAAAGCATTGTATGAAAAGTCGGATGATAGAACGCAAATACAACAGATAGAAAATTACATCAAGGAAATAAAACGGTATAATTAATTAAAAATCATCTAACAACTTCATGCAGCGGACTCTACTTCGCTCTCCTATATGGGAACGATGGTAGAGCTTCGTAGAAGCCGCTGATTTCGAATGTTAGACATATATATATATTTTAAAAATACTCTTGACATTACGTACGTTATATGATACGCTTTTAATGGAGGTGATTTAAAAATGGCAACGCTTACAGCAAGCGAAGCAAGAGTCAGGATGTATAAATTATTAGATAAAGCAGCTGAATCTCACGAACCTATTCAGATTACCGGCAAAAGACATAATGCCATTTTGATTGCAGAAGAGGATTGGCGTGCAATCCAGGAAACATTATACCTACTTTCAATTCCAGGAATGAGGGAATCTATCCGGCAAGGGTTAAAGACTCCTCTTAAGAAGTGTAGTAAGAGACTAAAGTGGTAGGTTGGAAGCTCGTTTATATAAAACAAGCACAAAAAGACGCAAAAAAGCTTTCCGCTGCAGGTTTGCGCCCAAAAGCAGAAGCCATTCTTGAAATCCTAAAGAATAATCCATTTCAAACTCCCCCTCCTTTTGAAAAATTAGTAGGTGATCTAAAAGGAGCTTATTCTCGCAGGATAAATATTCAACACCGCCTTGTTTATCAAGTTATAAAACGATATAAGACGGTGAAAGTTATTCGAATGTGGACCCACTATGAATAATCGTAACAAAAATATAAATATTGTCTAACAACTCAATCCAGCGGACCTGACTACGCGCCTTCGGCGCTTCGCCAGGCCGCTGATTTCGAACGTTATAGCACAATTAAATCAACGCGTTGATACTTAACAAAATCCTATTTTAGGTATAACATTATGGTAATTAAAATTCCAAAATGGATCTCAAACTCGCAGGAGTAGGATAGGTTTTAGTTCTTTCGTTGATAAAAGTAGAATTTTAGGCAGGTGACTGTCAAAGTTGCATCAGCTCAGAGGATATCCCTAATTTAAAAAGAAGCTCTCCACCTCTTCTAATCTTGAGGCTTGTTGGCAATGAGGCAGCGCTCCTAAGAAACTCCTTCCATAAAACCTAGTTTTAATCCTGGGATCAAGTATAGCTACCACTCCAATGTCAAACTTTGTCCTAATCAGCCGACCAAAGCCTTGACGAAGCATAATCGTCGCCTGAGGAATTTGATAATCAAGAAAGGGATCTTTATTTTGCGAACGCATCAATTCCATCCTTGCCTCAATAACTGGGTCATCAGGCACAGCAAAGGGAAGTTTAGTAATAATTACACATTCAAGGGGTCTTCCAGGAACATCTACGCCCTGCCAAAATGTATTTGTGCCCAAAAGAACTGAATGACTCTTAATTTTAAATCTCTCCAAAAGTTTATAACGCGGGGCATCACCCTGCTTTAAAATAGCGAAATCATTCAAATCCTGTTTAAGGGCATTATTAGCTATATCGAGCATCTTGTAACTAGTAAATAGAACAAAGGTTCTTCCCTGCATAACCAAAAGGATTCTCTTAATCTCGTCAATTGCCTCTTTTTGAAAGGATTCAAATTCTCTATTTGGGTCAGGCAGATTTTGGGGGATATAAATAATGACTTGGTTGCTATAGTCAAAAGGAGAGCTTAATAACAGCTCTCCTGCTTCTGCCTCTTTTATCCCCAGAGATTTCTTTATAAACGCGAAATTCCCGTTTGTGCTTAAGGTAGCGGAGGTAAAAACAATTAACTTAATCTTGTTCAAAACCCTCTGCCTAAACTCCCCTGAGGTATCTATAGGCGCAGCATGCAAACTATACTTAGGCCTTCTTGACCTTTCTAAGATTTCTACCCAATAGACATATCCATCTAAGGCTTGATTGATAATTGCCTGGAGCCCTAAATTTATCTCTTTGCCCCGTGAAATATACGACTTAATCTGGAGTTTATCCTCCTGGTCTTTAAGATCATCTAAAAGCTCAGTTAGGAGTGAAAGCAGGCTTGATATTGGCTCTTTTAGATGATTAAGAATGAAATTTCTGGTTCTTATTCTTTGAACCTTTGATTCCTTGCCGAACTTAGAGATTAACTCAGAAAAGAATGTTTGGCTAACAGCCCTTGACTTATTTAGAGCCTCCTCGATCTCATCTGCCTTGCTTCGGTTTATTCTTTTTATTCTATTTAAGAATCCTTTGCCTGACTGGGGATTAAAGATTGAATCAAAAAAATAGCTGATCTTAAAATTGGTTATCTCTACGCCTAAATATTCTGTAGCAACATCCTCCAGGGTATGCGTCTCGTCAAAAACCACAGCCTCAAAATTAGGTAAGACCCTACCGCCAGAGACCAGATTCGCAAAAAATAAGTGATGATTGACTACTAAGATATGGACATTATCTTGCCTTAGCCTTGCCTTATTGTAAAAGCAATCCTTTCTATATAAGCATCTTCTCCCCAAACAAAGATCGCTCTCTCGGCATATCTTAGCCCAAGTCGTATCTTTTGGCTCAAAGTCTAAATCTGTAATAACGCCGCTTTCGGTTTCCTCAAGCCAGCGGTTGATTCGCTGAATTTGCGCAAGCTCTCTCTGTTTCGAATAGATCATAATTATGCCCCTGGTTAAGCCTTCTTAAACAAAGATAATTCTGTCCACCTAAACACAGACTAAACTCAAAATCAACGCCCAATATTCTTTGCAGAAAAGGCAAATCTTTTTTTACCAGTTGCTCCTGCAAGGTCTTGGTATAGGTAGAGATAACTACCTTTTTATTAAATGTCGTTGACCATACAATAAAAGGGACTAGATAACTCAGGCTCTTTCCCACACCTGTGCCTGCCTCAACCAAAAGATACCTATTTAACTGAATCGCCTCCTGAATAGCATTGGCCATTTGAATCTGCTGGGGCCGAAATTCATAATTTGGCAAATGACTAGC
>JADHWR010000051.1 GCA_016783355.1 Candidatus Omnitrophota bacterium
CAGCAAATAATACCCACCCAGTGCACACCCCAGGGGTGGACATGGAAAGAGGAAGGAAAGGAAATACCCCCCAAATTCCCCTTCTGTACTGTAGGAGTTTTTGGAAGTGGTGATTATTGCCATTGGGTGGATTGCGAAACAGCTCCGGATAATCATAAATTGTCTTATTACGCTTTGCTTTAATGGATAACTTTTTAATCCAAGAGCAATACTCAGAAGTCTGAAACTCAAGATTCTCTGCACCCTCTATGTCGGTTTGCGCTTTGTCAATTGCATCCTGAGCCCATTTATAATGTGGTGTGTGCGAAGGAATCTTCTTGGCTATTTTTTCTGCTCTTCTTAAAATCTCTTTTGCCTTGTCTAGGCGAGATTCTTTCGTTATTGCCTCTTCTGTTAATTCGATGACCTTTCCATATCTTTCTGGTGCTTGTGCCTCTCGCCTCTTTGTTATCCAATGACGTACTCCAGCAATGACTAAAGCAATAAGGCCTATGCCACCGATAATTATGTATGGTAAATTATCTTTAGCTACATCGCCTAAAAAGTTAGTGGCCTGACTGTTATTAACTATTTCTGCAGCAAGAAGAGGAGAATTATTTGCAAACAATATCGATGCAGCTACAAGAATAATTAAAATCGACTTCAGTAACGGCAGAATCTTCCTGGTATGGCCCTTGAAACTAGTGACTCTTCCTTTCCATATCTTGCGAACCGTCCCCTTCTTTGTATATTTGCGTACGCCGTTATAATGCCGTGCCCACCAGCTTGCTTTCTGCTCTAATGTCTGGGGAATAGGTTTTCCATTGAGTTCATCCACGACATGTATTGTTGCTAACGCAAGGTCAAAGATATCATTTTCAACAAGAAGATTGCTAAGCCCTGCCTTATCCATCGCAAGAATCTTATCGTAGGAATAGCCGGTACTCTCTTCAATGAAGTTGCGCAGGAGCTGGTCGTTTTTATGAAGCCTTAAAGTATCCTTTGCTCTGCCTGGCCGCATCTGAGCAAGACCACGCTCATCACCTCTACGTCCACAGTAAAGGTAAGGAATCTTTCGTGTCAAATAATCGGATTCATGATTTACAATAATGGCAACAAATCTCGCTAATTTACGACGCCATTGTTGTAACTTTTGCGGATATAAAGCATCAACAATCTCTTCCAGTATCTTCTGTGTTGCATTGACCCTTTCTTTATAAGGGGCCTTTCTATTGACTCTTAAACTGCGGCATTGAACTACGGCAGGCGTGCTTCTGGCAAAGGCTCTCGCAGAGAAAAAACCGAGGAGCATATTGAGGCTTAACAGAGGTATTAAAAGAACAAATGATAGCGTCTTTATAACAATTCCTTTTGCCGGTGGTGCCTGAGCAGCCTCTTTTCTTCCTATCTCATCTATCTTTGCCTTGGCTTCTTCAATCTCCTTTTCTCTCTGTGTTAAATTGCCCTTGACAGGAGTAAAGAAATATGGTAATAATTTATCAATGAGGTTTTCACCAGGAAAACTCAAGGCTATCTCACGAACTTTTCTTGATTGTGGGAAAATTTTGTTGGCTGCTTTGGTCGCTGCTGACTTTATTAATTTCAAGCCAATAATCAAAATAGTAATTGTCGTAACAATGGCAACCTCAATGGTCTTGGGGATAATTCTTTGCCCCAATGAAAATAAGGGAGATTGAAATGTCCGGAACTTTATTGGGCTCTTTAGTTGTTTTAATATTTGCCATAACTGTTTTTGTTCTCTTTCGGCTGGAACAGCGCCGCCTCCGTAAACACGCCCATTAAGCACAGCTAAAATAACCGAACTCCCTACACCAATTACACCCAAACCAGCTAATACAGGCAAACCCAAAACTAAACCAGTTCCCAATGCTACTAATCCGGTGAATCCCACACTTGCAACTATCATCTCAACCGTAGTGCTGCCTTTTGCCGGTGGTGCCTGAGCAGCCTCTTTTCTTCCTATTTCATCTATCTTTGCCTTGGCCTCTTTAATTCTCTTTTCTGCGCAATAGCAATAATTCTCAACATAGCCTCCTGTTTTTCCTGCTCTCTTTAAATCATCTTTTACTCTTCTTAACTTAGTCCCTATTCTTTCTGCCTTGTGTAGTAACTTATTTGCCAGCCTTTGCTGATTGGCTCCTGCTGCCTGCTTAGTCTGGTCAGCTAATTCTCTGATGCGGTTATATAAATAGGAAGGTTGACTATATTGAGAAATATAATCCTCGACTAAAACAGATACAAAACCAAAACTAAAGATGCCTGCAATGGCCAATATTATGTAAGCTATATTAATAAAGAGGGGGGCTGGAGTATTAACTACTCCTGCAGTGGCAGGAGAACTCTCTACAGCAAAAGAGTAAGTTGCAAGCAATGGCATAACAGACCGATAATCTATGTTTAATAATCTTAAGCGCTCTTTCTCTGCCTCTTCCCTTGTTGCCCCTTCTGAGGCATAATCTGAAGAAGCCTGCTGAAAACCAAATCTCTCCAAATATTTCTCTTCTACTTCTCTTCTAATACGCAGATATTCAGGGCTATTCTCTACATCTTCCTCTATTCTCTTAATCAAAACCGAAGCATCTTGATTTAATTCTTCTGCTTTGGGTAAGGACTGATCGGAATCAAACAATCTCTGCAAACTCTCTGGAATTGGCTTGTTTTCAACCAAGACAGCCAATTTATTTAAAAAGTATTTTGCTCGAGGAACACAAGCAAAAGAAACAGCCAATGAAATATTTAGCCCTGGTATCAATTTAGCCATATAAGCTGCCAAAGTCCATAATCTTGGCTCGCTCGCCAAAGAACCACATACACAAACTGCTCTTTGCTGTTGGGCAGCTCTTTTATCGACATATATAATACGCCTTACTACAGAAGAATTTATACCCTCAAGTTCCTTGCCCACTGAAGGGTCATCGCGGTTAATACTTAAAACTGACATTATTAAATCATTTGTGCCAATATTGATATCTGCAGCCTTCACTATATCCTTGATATTATCTACAGCCCTTATATTCTCAACCATAAAGCGAATGACAAAACCCTCCAGATTAAATTCTTGACCGACTAAACCCTGGTCTTGCAGAATATCTTTTGCTTTCTTGATTAAATTAAAAGCATATTCTACATCTTCAGAGTCTGATATATGAGGAAACAACACACCGATATTCTTAATTTCATTATAGGCCAAAATCAATGCCTCTATCTGTAAAAGCACCAGGGTCCTACCTTTTCTGGTCCTGTAAAAATTAAATCCTGTGTGTGCATCATCAAAAGGCAAAGAAAAATATAACCCAATTTTCTTATCCTCTTGCCTGTCAAGAGTCCTTATTATGATTAGCTTATCGTAAGAAGCCTCTGCCATACTTACATAGATATCCGCAAGCTCATGCAAGGCAGGCAATTTCTCTCCCTCCCAAACTTCATCTAATTCAGAGCGAACCAGGCCAACAGAAAAAACAGCGTCGGCCCCACCTATCTTCTGTTTCCCGCCTTTCATCTCAAAGATATCATCAGCGGCTAAGGCTATGGAAAGAATACTGCCATTATTGAACTTTATTTGAACCGGAGGATTTTGCTCGTTATACAATATCTTGGCTGATTCCTCATCGGCCATCTTTGCTAAAATAAAGCCGTACTCTTCTATGGTTGGATTATGGATAACTCTATTTTCAACTAAGTTGCCATTTATAACTTCATATGGTATAAGGGCAACTCTGTCTCCCTCCTTAATCTCCTCCATAAACTCTATAGGTATTCCCAAAATCCCCGGAATTCCATTATTATTTAATCCCTCGCCTAAATGGCCAATCGTGCTGCCAAAATTGCACAATCCACCCACTACATTATAACGTTGTATTAATTTCTTTAATTGAGAAGGAGTTATATTACCAAAAATGACTAAAACAACCGGGACATCATCGCCTAAAGCAGTAGCATTGCTTACAAATTCTGTATCTATAGCCAAGAGGATCTTTGAAGCAAACTCCTTAAGTGTTAAGAACTGCGTACGCTTTAGCTTTAAAATCCCGCCTAACCTATTTATGGCTTTCCAAGTGGCAAATCCAATCTGACAATTCTCTTTTCCTATAAACTCTTCTATCAAATCTTTTAATCTGACCCACTCTTGAGGAACATCCGTCTTGACCTTTAGCTTATTGAAAGCCAGCTCTAATCTTCTTAACTCATCATCTTGCATCTTTTTCTTTTTATGTTCCAATGTCCCTTTTATGCCAAAATAACGACGATGGCGTAAAACTTCCATCATTTCTACGGCAACAAGATATGAATCAAAGCTTCCAATAGATGCCTTATGCTTAGGATCATCTAAATTGTTGCATCCACTTGACAATATTTGTTCGGGGATATGTCTGCGCCACTGCTCTATCTTTTTGTACAATATATAAGAAGCAGCGAATTTATTGGTGTCCTTAGAACTTAATTCTCTTTCTATATCGACAGCAAAAAACTTCACTAATTTTCTTGTTATCTTCATCTCTGAAGAATTACCCTTATTCTGCCATAATATCCAATTAACAGCATCCCTTAATTCCTCTATTTCTCTTTTCACTTCTTCTTCGGAAATTATAAATCTATTTTCGTATAAATTTAATAAAGCATTATGTTGTTCTTCGTCAATTTCTCCCTGTTCTTTTAAAACGTGCATCCAATACATAGAGTTGTAATACCTGTCTTGATATGGTTTCTCTGTAGCAACAATAATTTTATCTAACGCCTCTTTTAGCTTCTTATTAGCAACTATTGCTTCTCTCTGGGTTAAGTCGCTCAATATGGCAATTTCACTACGCAGATTCATCTCTGCCCTTGGGCTATTGTGTCTGCCAAAGCAACACCAAACTTCAAGTAAATCACTGGCAATTTTAACAATCACAGCAGAGCCTATTACTACTTCATTCACTCTATTATGCCCCGTTCCATGGGCTTTTCTTGAAGTAACTGGCTGGTCAACTTCATTCTCTAATCTTCTATTGAATTCATCGGAATTGCGAGCTAAAGCAGAGGCTTCGTGAACGAGGGATTTTTTGAGTCCTGCGGTTTTAAAGATGAGGATGATATCTTCGGCAGGTAAATTGGCGGCAAATACCCTTACTTTATATCTAAGCTCGAATTTCCTTATTGCCCATTGCAAAGCAGGCGGTGCATGAATAACAACAGCGCCTTTTAATCTATTGGCGATATCCTGATAGCCTTTCTGTTCTAACAATCTAATTGTTACCTCTTGCTCCCCTAAATATTCCTGCCGGCCGATAGCATCCAAAGCTTCTCTTGTATGCTGATAAAGAATCTTTTCCAATTCTTGAGCTGCTTCTGGCGTCAAAGGTCTATCTGTGCGAGCAGCATCTGCTTGCTTGCTATTCCTTCTAATCATATTTATCTTTGCCTTGGCTCCCTTGACTTTCTCTTCTGCCCAATGGCAATAATTCTCAATCATCTCATCAGGCCGTCTCTTATAAGACTCATCCTGTGCTTTCTTTAGTTTGTCTTCTGCTCTCTCGAACTTATCTCTTACTCTTTGAAATGTTGGTTGAGGCAACCCTTCTCTTTGTGCCCAAGCCAAAGCAATAGTGCGTTCACCCCAAATATTGAGATGTTTTATAAGATGCTTTGTGAATTGATAAATAAGGCCGGAGCTGATAACATAGAAGAAGCAAATTCTATATACTAACTCTAAAGGAGCAATTCCCATCTTCATTGCCAACATATCCTTTGTCTCTGAATTAAGTATGCCCAAGATTGAGAGCAATCCAGCAGGAATAAAAATGGCAGATAGACTCGGTATAAGGATATTGCTACCACCAAAAACAGCAACAGCAGTAGCACCAATCAGATATAACAGAGTGGATATCGAGGCTATCTCTAATAGGATAAATACGCCCATTAAATTAAGATTCAATACTCGCTTCAAAGCAAAACTTCTTTCTAACCACAATATCTTCCAGAAAGACCTACTCCAGCGCATCCTCTGTTTTACAAATACCTTTATGGTGAAAGGCGCTGAGGTAATGGCTCTGAGCGACTTATTATAATAACCAACTCGATAACCTTGGGCTTGAAGAAGATAGGTCATATGAATATCCTCAGGAAAATCGCGGTCAATAATAACCCCGTCCATTAACTCCATATATTCCTTAGTAGAATAAACACTACAAGCCCCGGGAATAACAATAGCTTGTCCTCTCCATCCTAATAACCGCCTTAGCATCATACTGTTGGAGTATTCAAGTGCCTGAATCTTAGAAAGGATTCCCTTTTGTGCTGGCCGTAGTGGCAAGGCCAATCCAACAAATCCACAAGAATCCTTGTAATCAACCACTGCCTGGATTGCCTCCTTTACAGAATTGTATCCTTCTACCGGCTCAAGGAAAGTATCCGCATCAGTCAATACTATATTCTCAGGAAGCTTGTTCTCTTTCTCTAAGCAGTGTAGGGCAGTCCTTATTGCACCAATCTTGCGGCCATTTTGCGGACAATAAATTACCTTAATCTTTCCCCTTGCCTTCCAGGCCTTAAGAATCTGAACAGTAATGTTGTCAGTAGAGCCGTCATCAACAAAAATAACCCTATCCAAATACCCCAATTCTTCTACCTTTTTCAAAATCCCCTCTAATTCCTCACCTTCATTGTAAACAGGAGTTATGATTACGTAATCTTTACCACTGGTGGTTTCACGCTTTATCTTGTCTGGGGCGCGGATTTGATTTTGTCTTCTTAATAATCTACTCTTTAAGGCCCTGATATCCTGCCATAACCTCTGGCAGTTTACGCTATATCCGCCATCTTTAACCCAGTTCTTATTGATTAAGCCTAATAGTGCGGCGATGGGGTTAAACCCACAGCCAAAATAAACTGTGCGGTTGGCTTCAAAGTTCGGATTTCGGGCAACATGAATTACGGAATTTTCATCGTACCAGACGAGCTCTCCTCTTTTTTCATATTCCTCTAAGAGTTTTCTAAGTATCTCAATATATTTTAGATACCCATTATTAATAAACCACGCCTTGCCTATATCAAAGGCGTTGCCCGTGGTATGCATACTATTCTTTGCTATAATGGGCACATTCAGCTCATCGCCATTCTTAACTCTCTCGATTAATTTATCTTGAGCTTCTTTCGGTCTAATGGCACTAGTAATAAGCAAGAAGATAAATCTTTCTATCCCATCTTTATCTTTTGCCGTTATTGACAAGCCTTCTTTTTCTAATCTCCTTTGGAATTCTAAACTAAGCTTCTCTAATAGTTCTAAAGTCTCTTTGGTGAGATATGGGGGATTATTGTGTTTGGATGAGAATAGGTAGGTCTTTGCTATATTTTTATCAGTAATCGGCCTTGTTAGTTCACCAACCAGAATGGCTTTTTCAATTTCTTCAAAAGTATCGTATTTTTTACTTCCTGAATTTTGTATTTGTTCAATCCTATGCTTTATTCTAATATTGGAAATATTTAAAGGCGGATCTTTATTGTTTGTATCTCTGCGAGAAGCAGGAATAATTAAATCCCCTATTCTTTCATATACTTTATCTATTGGTTTATCTTTTTGCTCAGGTGATTCCTTATTAGGTAATCCTAATGGCCCGTGTGCTCTTTTAAGTCGCCTGTTCTTGCTTAATTCACCACGGTATAAAGATGTCCGGGCAGTGCAGGGCTCTTTTGTGGGTTCAATGTAATAAGCAAGCTTACTGCCTGAGGCAAATATCTTATCTTCGGATAGACTCCATCCCTGCCTTAACCAGAATTTCTCTGTATTGTCTCTGGGGCAGCCATAAATATATTTATAGCCCAAACCTTTAAGAAGTTCTGCTAAGGCCTTATATAAAACCGAGCCTATTCCATTCCCGCGCAGAGAAAGAGGTACAATCGTAATCCATTCCAGGAATACTGCTTCCTTATAATATGTTTCATCAGCATGCTTGATTGGATAAATCGTGGCTTTCGCAATTTCTCTTCCCCCTTCATCTCTAATAACTATATCTAAAATATTCTCTTTAAGATGGGATCTGCCATATTCACCTATATCAATAAGCAGCCTTAAACCAGTTATTCTTTCTACGGCATCGAGAATTCTAAAAAGTTTTCTCAGTCTCAGGTAATTGTCTCCTAAGTAGAATAACTCACCAGATTCCCGTGTTTGCTTTAACCTCTTTATATTCTCTATAAGTTCACTAAGTCTTAAATTTTGTTCGCCAGATATAAGGCCTTGGAGTTCTCTAATTAGGTAATGGGCTTTAAGAGAAGAGTGGGCAACATTTAACCACCTGCTTATCCATGCTTTCCTTTGTGCAGGAAGCAACTGTTCAATCTGTTGTAATTCGTAAGAGGAATCATTATGAGCATCTAAATAGGCGTGGGCAATCTCGTGGAAGAGTGCCGCAGGATTTTTGATAAGATAATTGGAGA
>JADHWR010000052.1 GCA_016783355.1 Candidatus Omnitrophota bacterium
GCCGAATGCTCTAAAATTATCCCCTGCGGGGAGAATTTTAGAGCAGTTTACCCTCTGCAATTCTATGAATTGCGAGGACTTGGTCCCTGAAATTTCTACGAAATTTCTAGGGGTGAGGCAGGATATACATTATTATAGTGAGCCTATATCAACACGCTAATTTTACCTACTTATAATTGGTATGTCAATTCATTTAATTAATGCTAATGCCTCAGCGCGAGTCTTTTCATTGCGGCGAAATATTCCGCGAACAACTGAGGTAACAGTTAATGCTCCTGGCTTTTTCACTCCGCGCATTGATATACAAAGATGCTCTGCCTCAATAATAACCATGCAGCCTTTAGGTTTAAGTTTCTTCATAATAATATCGGCAATCTGGCTCGTCAGCCTTTCCTGAACCTGGGGCCTGCGGGCAAGGATATCTACGACACGCGCCAACTTACTTAATCCGGTTACCCGGCCCTCATCAGGAATATAGGCAAGATGCGCCTTACCAATAAATGGTAAAAGATGGTGTTCGCACACCGAATAGAGTGAAATATCTTTAAGCAAGATTATCTCATCGTGTTTCTGTTCTAAGATTACCTCCAGTTCTCTTTCTGGATTCTGCTCTATTCCAGAAAAAATCTCTTTATACATCTGAGCAACCCGCCGCGGTGTCTCTTCTAAATCACTTCTCTTTAAATCCTCGCCGATTGCCGCTAAAATCTCTCTTACCGCCCGCTCAATTCTTTTTTCGTCCATCCTTACCTCCGTTATTTACCAATACAGAACCGGTTAAAAATTTTCGAAAGCAAATCTTGACTAAATACCTTGCCCAGAATCTCATCCAAAAAGTTAATTGCTTCTTTCAAATCATAAACAATAAATTCTAAAGACAGGCCCTTTTCAACCGAATCCTGCGCATTGTTTATCTTCGCTTTGGCTTTTTTTAAACATTGAATATGCCGCAGATTACTTACTAATATTGGCTCACTTGCTTCTACCGAACCCTCTAAAAAAATCTGTGCAATCTTATTTTCTAATAAATCGATATTCTTAAGATACTTTGCTGATATTTCTAAAACAGAAGGAAACCGCGCTAAAACCTTTGAGCGCTCAATTTTTTGTCTTAAGTCTATCTTATTAATTAAGGCAATCGTCGTTTTTGCTTTCGTCTTTTTAATTAAAAGTTCGTCATCTTTTGAAAAAGGCCTCGAGCCATCAAAGACAAAAAGGAGAAGATCCGCACTTTTAATATAATCCTCACTTCTTTTAACCGCTTTTCTTTCAATGAGATTGCGTGGTTTAATTACTCCGGCAGTATCTACTAACCTTGTAAGAATCCCTTTAATATCTAAAGCCTCCTCTATTGTATCCCGCGTAGTGCCGGGAATAGCCGTAACGATGGAACGCCCTTGTCTTAAAAGTGCATTTAAAAGCGATGATTTACCGACATTGGGCTTGCCGCAAATCACCACATTCAATCCCTGCCGAAGAATCATACCCTTATCTGAAGAAGAGAGTAAAGCCTCTAATTGAGTTCTTATCTTGTTTAGCTTTTGATTAATATGATTAAGATTCAAATCCCCGATTTCCTCTTCGGGAAAATCAACATTTGCCTCTAAAAGCAAGAGTATCTCCAGTAAGCTCTTCCCTATCTGATTAATCTTAAGAGATAACTCTCCTTTCAATTGACTAATACCTAAATCCAAAGCCCTATTTGTCTTTGCCTCAATAATATCTAAAATTGCCTCTGCCTGAGATAAATCTATTCTTCCGTTTAAGAATGCGCGTTTAGTAAATTCGCCGGGTTGGGCTAAGCGCGCACCATTTTCTAAGACTAAACCTAAAACCTTCCTTAAAGGGATAATTCCGCTGTGGCAGTTAATCTCCACGATATCCTCTTTGGTATAGCTTTTGGGCTGGCGCATCACGGTTAGAATCACCTCATCAATTCGCCCATCGCCTATGGCTAATCGCTCATCCTTGTTGCGATTTGCGACAATCCATCCATAATGTGTAGTGTATGTCTTAAAACCAGAGGGCTTCAAGCCACTTTTGGAAAGAAAAATCCTGTCCGCAATTAATAAGGCGCCCCTGCCGCTTATTCTTACAATGCCTATTCCTGACTTGCCTATTGGTGTTGATATTGCCGCAATTGTATCCTCAAGTTTATATCTGTTCATATCAAAAAAGTGGGCGCGCCTCGGCAACAACAAATAAAGAACCAGTAATTAAAATCAAATTGTCTTTCTCTGCCGTCTTCCTTGCCCTCTCCACTGCCTCAGAAACACTATCCGTTAAATATATCTTATCTTGAGACATAAAAAACTTAGCCTCAAACTTAAGATATTGCGCTGTGGCTGCCCTTGGATTAGCTGCTTTAGTTAAAATAACCTGATCAGAGATAGGAATAAGTTGCTGGCAAATTCCTTTAATATCCTTATCCTGAGAGACACCCAGAATTAAGATTATTCGTTTGGACGGAAATTTTTCCTTAATTGCATCCTTTAAAGCCCTTGCTGATGCTTCATTTTGTGCCCCATCTAAAACAACTAATGGTTCTTTTGAGATAATCTCAAATCTCCCCGGCCAGACAGTATTATATAACCCCTTTCTTATTGCATTGACATTAGCGTGCACTTGATAAAATTTATTTAAAGCTGCGATTACACCCAAAGCAGTTGTTGCATTGCTCAATTGATGCCTTCCCATAAGCGTTATTCTTAAATCCTTAAAATCACCAAATAACCCCTTTACATTAAACCTTTGACTGCCCTCATTGGACTCAAGTGCTTCAAAATATATATCCTTACCTGCCTCATATAATGTTGCATTCTGCCCTCTGCATCTATCTCTAATTATCTTCATCGCCTCTTTTTCCTGAGGTGCAGTAATCACAATCGAAGGGTATGACTTGCCTGTGCCCGTTAGGGTATGACTTTTGATAATTCCTGCCTTCTCAGAAGCAATCTCAGTCAAGGTACTGCCGAGCATTTGTCTATGTTCGTAACTTATTGGTGTTATTGCGCAAACAAGTGGATTTACGACATTGGTCGCATCTAATTTCCCTCCTAAGCCTGTTTCTAAAACAGCAAAATCTGTGCCTTTTTCTTTAAAATGTAAAAAGGCAAGAGTAGTAAAGACCTCAAAGAACGAAAGCGCTCCATAATTTGAGCGCGCATTAAATCTCTCAATGTCCGGCTTTAATCTTTCTACTAAGGCGCTCAGGTCTTCTTCAGAAATCATCCCCTCAAATTCACTTTTCGCTTTTCGCTTATCGCTTATCGGGTTTAAGATCCGAATTCTTTCCCGAAAATCAAAAAGATGGGGCGAGGTATAAAGACCGACCTTATATCCATTCACCCTTAAAATATAAGCAATGAATACCGATGTTGAGCCTTTGCCTTTGGTTCCCGCGATATGGATGCATTTTAACGAATCCTGAGGCCTCGCAACTGCATCTAAGAATCCTCTTATCCGCTCTAATTTCAAAGATTGTTTATACGGATATTGCGGGATTTTCTCGTAGTCAATAAATGAATCTAAATATCGAATAACCTGCGGGTAGGTCATCAATGCTTGAAGTGTCTTATGCCTGTCATTACCATGGCGATTTTAAATTTATCGCAGAGATTGATGATTTCTTGGTCAGCAATTGAGCCACCTGGTTGAATAATTGCCCTTACGCCGCTCTTGTGCGCCTCAATTACTGTATCAGGTTTTGGTAGGAATCCATCTGAAGCAAGGCAAGAATTTCTGACGAAGCTGCCTCCCTTTCTTTTTGCAATAATCAGTGCATCTATACGCGAAGGCTGGCCTGCACCAATACCCACAGTTCTTCTGTTCTTTGCCAAGACAATTGCATTAGAGCGAATATGTTTTGCCACCTTCCAGGCAAATTTGAGAGTTCTTAACTCGACCTCCGTGGGTTTCTTCTTTGTCATAACCTGCAATGTCTTCTCATTCAGTGTCTCTATATCTTTCGTCTGAAGCAGGATGCCGCCCTCTACTCTTTTAAAATCATAGCCCTTATTACTTTTATCCATGCAACTTAGCTTAATTATGCGCAAATTTTTTTTGCGGGCAAAGGTCTCTATTGCTCCTTGAGTAAAACCAGGAGCAATAATACATTCTAAAAAACCTGCCCCAAGAATTATCTTTGCTGTGTTTAAATCTATCCCCCTATTTAATCCCACAATCCCTCCGAATGCAGAGAGGGAGTCGCTGCGCCAGGCATTTAAAAATGCTAAACCAATCCTTTGTGCCTGCGCAACCCCGCAAGGATTATTATGTTTAAGAATAACAGCAGTAGGTTCTTTAAATTCCTTTAGGAGCTCGCAAGCACTATTCAAATCTAAAATATTATTAAACGACAAATCCTTGCCTTGAATTTGCCTTGCATCAACAATACCTTTGAGCTTTGAGCTTTGAGCTTTAAGCTTATACAATGCCGCCTTCTGATGAGAATTTTCGCCATACCGTAGCCTTTGAATTTTTGTAAATCCAAAATTTAATTCTTGAGGAAATTCGGCAATATCCTTATTCAAATACCGATGAATTACCCCATCATAATAAGATGTCAGACAAAAAACCTCTGCGGCTAAATTCTTTGCTGTCTTCTCTCGAATAGAGCCTGCATTTCTTTCCAATTCCTCAAGTATCATCTGATATTGGGAAGGTGCCGAGAGACAAATGACCGACTGATAATTTTTTGCCGCGGCGCGCAGCATTGCTGGTCCGCCAATATCAATAAGCTCGACTAAATTTTCGGTTTTTCCTCTTTTAGAAACTCCTTCCTCAAAAGGATAGAGATTTACGACGAGCATATCAATTAAATTAATACCGCGTTTCTTTAAAGCCTTTAAATGCCGCTGGTTCCTGCGGCAAGCCAGAAGCCCTGCGTGAATCTTGGGATGCAGGGTCTTCACTCTTCCATCGAGTATCTCAGGAAAACCGGTATAATCTGCCACCTCAACTACGGCAATATTATTTTTCTTCAGCAATTTTGCTGTGCCGCCGGTAGAGATAATCTCCACATCAAATTTATTCAATTGGCGGGCAAACTCAACAATCCCTGTCTTATCCGATACGCTAATTAAAGCACGCTTAATTTTAATCATTACTTGCTGAAGCGGAATTTGACGAAATCTCCGTTTTGAATAATATAATCCTTTTGTTCCAATCGCAGATGCCCTTGCGAGCGCACTTCATTAAAACTGCCGTCCTTGATTAAATCCTCGTAACTGATTATCTCGGCACGAATAAATCCCTTCTGAATATCCGAATGAATCCTGCCTGATGCCTGCCAGGCATTTGTTCCCTTCTTTATTGGCCAAGCACGCGCCTCCTTCTCGTTAGCCGTAAAAAATGAAATATATCCAAAATAGGTATATGCATCAAATAAAATCTTGGAATTATTTTCTAAATCTTGCTCTTTTACCCCGTTCGAAATCGCAGACGCAATCTGCGTCTTATTTCGAACGGGGCTTACAAGAAAAATTGGTTTTGAGGTTAAAAAAGTTGTTTCTTTTTCCTCCTCGCCTAAATTTAAAGAGGAGAGAAATTCTTCTTTTTCTAAATGCTCCTTAAACTTTTTTAAAAGAATCATTTCCTTCTCGTCTTGACAGCGTGAAAGTCTCTTCTCAACAAGTTCTAAATCAGTAAGAACCAAATCGGTCTTACCTGTCTCTTTTACAATAATACCGCTTGTATCTATAAATTGCGCAAGATCAGTAATTATCTCTATCTCAAAATAGGCGGCCTTCTTTGAATCGAACATCTTTTTTACTGCATCAAGGCGTTCATCAATTATCTTTATCTTTCCCGCAGGAATCTGATCAAGGCCAAATACACCGATTTTCATTATGTCCTCCAATATTTACATTGGTTACACACATTAGCGCGCTAAAATTTATCTGTAATCATAATTTTATTGTTTCTCTGTTTTTTGTTGGGCAATAATGTTAAGAGCAATCTTGGCAGGAACCTGTTCGTAATGTGAAAACTTCGTTGCGAAACTTCCCCGGCCGCCAGTAATGGAGCGCAGGTCACTTCCGTATGTGAACATCTCTGTCAGGGGAACATGTGCTTTTACTATTTGATTCTTTCCTTTAATATCCATTCCCATAACTCGTCCGCGACGACCACTGAGATCTCCGGAAATCTGACCGAGATATTCCTCGGGAATAACTATCTCAACCTCCACTATCGGCTCAAGTAAAACAGGAACAGCCTGCTCTACTGCCTTTCTTAAAGCCATTGCTCCTGCAATCTGAAAAGCGATATCTGAAGAATCAACATCATGAAAAGAACCATCATCAAGAGTTGCTTGAATATCTACCAGAGGAAATCCTGCTAAAACCCCTTCTGACATTGCCTGACGCACGCCCTTCTCTACCGAGGGAATAAAATTACGCGGTATTGCTCCTCCAACAATTTTATTAATAAATTCAAATCCTTTGCCGTGCTCTAAGGGACTTACCTCAATCCAGACATCACCATATTGACCACGCCCTCCTGACTGGCGTTTGTATTTGCCTTGAACCCGAGCGCTCTTTGTAATCGTCTCACAATAAGCAACCGAAGGCCTGCCCTTATCTACGGAGACATTGAATCTTTTCTTAAGGCGGCCGACCATAACATCTAAATGTAAATCACCAAGGCCGGAAATGATTAATTCCTTTGTCTGCTGTTGGCGGGAAACCTTAAATGTCGGATCTTCAAAGCCAATCTTTGATAAGGCACTGGATATCTTCTCCTCATCCTGACGTGAATGTGGTTTCAGGGAAAGAGAAATCATCGGCTCAGGAAAAACCAATGACAGAAGATGCACAGTGTTCTTTTCGCTTTCACTCAATGAATCACCTGTTTTTGTTTGTTTTAATTTCGGGATGGCGATGATGTCACCGATGCTAACTTCTTCAACCGGCTTTTGTTCTTTGCCCTGGAGCATATAAATTTGACCAAAACGCTCAATCATCTTTTGTGTGGCATTGTAAAAGGAACTGCCGGCTTTGAGTTTTCCGGAAAATATACGCACAAGGCTTAACTGGCCAACATAAGGGTCAAAGATGCTCTTAAAAACAAAACCGCAGAAAGGAGCCTCAGCGCTAAAGTTAAGGGTTCCCTGCGCCTCTAATTCTGGCCTCTCGCAAGGACTGGCAAGATAAAGTTTAATTGCCTTAAGTAAGGCATCTATTCCATCATTGCTGATTGCTGAACCACAAATTATAGGAATTATCTTTGCTTGAATTACTGCCTGGCGCAGGCCATTCATTAGCTCTGAGTCAGTAAGTTTTCCTTCGGAGAGATATTTCTCAAGCAAGACATCATCGCATTCCGCAACCAATTCTACAAGCTCCTCGCTCTTCTCGGAATTTAAAACAACAGCCTTTTTGGAAAGGGTATTTTTTACCTCTTCGATAATCTGATTAACATTTGTTCCTTCCTTATCTGTCTTGTTGATAAAAATCAAGCGTGGCAGTTTATTTTCCTCTAATAGCTGCCAGGCCCTCTCTGTGCCCACCTCTATGCCTGATGTTGCATCAATAACTAAAATTGCATTGTCTGCTGCAGATATGCCCGAAATTACCTCTCCAAAGAAATCAAAATAACCAGGGCTGTCAATAATCTGAATAGGTGAATTCTCGTATTTGCAAAAAACAAAACTCGCATTAATTGAACTCTTGCGTTCAATCTCATCCCAATTATAATCACTTACCGTGCTGCCTTCACTAATACTGCCTTTTCTTGGGGTTGCGCCACAGCGAAAAAGTATGCTTTCGCAAAGCGAGGTTTTCCCGCACTGGGCATGGCCTAAAAGGATAATATTTCTTTTATCTTGGACAGGCATTTTGATAATTCTTACTAATTAACTGAACAGTGTCTATAATTCAATATAGAATGAAAGTTTTTATGGACAGCGCATTAGAAATCTTTCGGCAGGTGTCTGCAAGGAATTACGAGGAGTGAATGACGGAACTGACCGTAAGGGAATTCCGTCAAATGAACGAGTCGTAAACCCCGCCCTTTCTGCTTCAAAGTGTCTCTCCGCAAGTAGAAAGAGCGGGGTAAACCGTAGCAGACGGTGAAAGAGTTCAGCGCCTGGGAATAAAAATTTTCATTCTGTTAATAGTATGGAGTTATGCACCGTTCAGTTAATTTATTATATGAACAAAAATAAGTTGCGTCAAGGACAAATACGTATGGGGTTTCTATTCAAGGTAGGTATAAATTTTTCCGCGGAAGTTACGCAGGACATATTTGCCTTTTGCCTGCGAAAGAAGATAGTTTGGCGCAACGGGAATCTTTCCTCCTCCGCCAGGGGCATCAATAACATAGACAGGGAC
>JADHWR010000006.1 GCA_016783355.1 Candidatus Omnitrophota bacterium
AGTGAATGACGGAACTGACCGTAAGGGAATTCCGTCAAATGAACGAGTCGTAAACCCCGTTCGAAGTAAGACGCCAGGGGCGACTGCCCCGCCAAATTCCGTGGCGGGGACTTCGAACGGGGTAAACCGTAGCAGACGGCGAAAGATTTCAGCGCTGGGAATAAAAATTTTCATTCTGTTAATAGTATAGAATTATGCACACCCTAAATCAAGGACTTAGCGAGAACCATCCCCCTAGTTTTATACAGTAAAAAGCACCTCATCTAAAATAGAAACTGCTTGGTCAATCTGCTTCTTGGTAATATTTAAAGCGGGCATAACCCGTAAGACATTTTCGTGAGTGCAATTAATCAATAGTCCTCTTTTTATACATTCATCAACTATAAAATTGCAGTTTTTATTTAGCTCCACCCCAATCATCAAGCCTAAACCGCGAACCTCTTTGATAAGCGGGTATTTCTCCTTTAACTTAAGTAAGCATCCTTTTAGATATTCGCCTAAATCCTGTGTGTTCTTTAAGAGCTTCTCCTTCTGGATTACAGTCAAAACCGCAAGGGCTGCTTTACAGATTACTGGCCCACCACCAAAGGTAGAAGCGTGTGTTCCGGGGCCGAGAATATCAGCAATATCCCTTCTTACCAGCATTGCTCCAATGGGAAGGCCTCCCCCTAATGCCTTTGCCAGGGTTATAATGTGAGGAATGATACCATAATGCTCATAAGCAAACCTTCTTCCTGTTCGACCAATGCCTGTTTGTACTTCATCAATAATAAATAATAACTTCTTCTCCTCGCATAATTTATGCAATGCGAGAACAAAATCCTTCTGGGCAAGATTTACCCCGCCTTCACCCTGAACCAACTCTAACATTACAGCTACTGTCTTGTCGTTAACTGCTGCTTTAACCTCTTCTAAATTATTAAAGGCGACTGTCTTAAACCCCAAAGGTAAAGGCTCAAAGCCGGATTTATACTTCTCTTGTCCTGTTGCTGCCAACGATGCCAATGTGCGGCCGTGAAAGGAGTTACTGAAACTAATTATTTCATATCTTCCTTTACCAAATCTTCGACTGAATTTAATCGCTGCCTCATTTGCTTCTGTTCCAGAATTACAGAAAAATACCTTGAAGCGCGAGCTTGTCCAAAAATCCAATTCCCTTGCCAACTTTGCTTGTGGAATATGATAAAAATTATTGGGAATAAAAATGAGTTTGGAAATCTGGTCTCGAACAGCAGACATTACCTTAGGATGACAGTGCCCGAGGTTTCCTACTCCCCAGCCGGGAAAAAAATCTAAATATCGCCTGTTGTGAATATCCCAAAGATAGCTACCCTTGCCTTTAACAAAAATCAAAGGCTGCTTTGTATAGGTGGGTACTATATGATTATCGTAGGCCTCAAATATTTCTCGCAATTTCATCATTGATTAACGGACTAAACGGGCTAACGGGCAATCTCTGTCCCAATTCCTTCATCCGTAAATATTTCTAAAAGAAGGGCGTGGGCAACTCCTGCATTAATAATATGTGCCTTTTTCACGCCTGATTGTATTGCCTCAATACAAGAACTAACTTTAGGAATCATGCCCTCCTGAATTACCTTATCTTTAATCAAGCTCTTTGCCTCTCCTGTATTTAAAGTAGAAATGAAAGAAGAGGAATCTTGCGAATTACGCATTACGCCTTTTACATTGGTTAATAAAATAAATTTCTCTGCCAATAGATTTGAGGCAACAAAAGATGCAACCTCATCGGCGTTCACGTTATAAACCTTATTATTCGGCCCACGCCCCATTGGGCAAATTACCAAAATATCCGCACGATTATTCGATTCTAATAAAAACTTTTTATTTATACTTACAATCTTACCGACCAGACCCAGGTCAACACTCGCCTTCTTCTTTTTCACGCAAATAAGCTTGTTTTCCTTACCGCTTAAGCCTAAGACCTTACCCCCAAAGTTACTAATCTCTTTGATAATCAGATTATTTAATTTATTTAATTCATCTTCGACAACCCTCAGTGTCTCTTTGTCCGTAACGCGCATCCCATCAATGAATTCCGTATCTTTGCCAGAGCCCCGCATACGGTCACTAATATTTGGTCCGCCGCCATGAACAAGGATAATCTTTACCCCCACCAAACTCAAAAAGACTATATCCTTCAAAACTTGTTTGCGAATTCTACCTTCACCTAAGATGCTGCCTCCATATTTTATGACAAAGATGCTATTGCGGAATTTTGTAATGTAAGGCAGGGCCTCAATTAAAACATCTGCTTTCTTAATCGCTTCTTCCATTTACCACCCGGCAATTAACTATATCGTGCATTTATCTTAACATACTCCGGCGTGAGGTCTGAGGTATAAATTACTGCCTCACACTTACCGCGGTTAAGCTCAACCACAACATAAATATCTTTCCTGATTAAAGGGCTTACCTTTATCTTCAGATTCCCCTCTTTTGCATCTACGCCGCTTGAGCCTATTGCTGCCACAATCCGCCCCAGATTGCGATTCTTTCCATATGCTGCTGTTTTAAATAAATTAGAGTTGGCGATAGCTAAGGCGGTTCTCCTTGCCTCTTCTACGCTTCTGGCCTGCCTCACTCTGATTTCAATAAACTTTGTTGCGCCTTCAGCATCTTTTATAATCATCTTTGCCAAATTAAGGCAAACATATTTTAATTGCTGGGAGAATCTTTCAAAATAGGCGTCATTTTCTCTAATCAATGGATTTGCCGCCGTGCAATTGGCTAACATCAAAACTGTATCATTTGTACTCATACAGCCATCCACGGTTATGCAATTAAAGGAATTATCTACTGCATACTTTAAAGCAGCATCTAATGCCGCCTGGCTAATATTGGCATCTGTTAATAAAAAAGAGAGCATTGTTGCCCGCGCACCAATCTTGACATAATCCAAATCCGGGGCAATCATTCCTGCGCCCTTAGCAAATCCGCAAATCGTAATCGCTTTATTCTTAATTTTTAATCTTGCTGAGCTTATCTTAACTCTTGTATCCGTCGTCTGGATTGCTTTGGCTGCCTTTAATAAACCACGGGGATTTAAGCCTTTAACTAATAACGGCGCTGCTTTTTTAATCTTTTCGCCAGGCAAAACCTTTCCAATGATTCCTGTGGAAGCAATGAGTAAATTCTCTTCTTTTATATCAAGCAGGCGGGCGACATCTTTTAGTACTCTGTATGTTCTATTTAACCCGCTTTTGCCGTTAAAACAGTTGGCATTTCCGCTATTTACAATTATCCCGTGAAAACCTGAATGCTGCCTAAGGAGCTTGGCGCTTGCCTTTACTGAATAAGATGTAATCTTATTTTTGGTGAATAATCCTGCTGCCTTTGCTGGTTTCTGCGAAAAGATTAAAGCAAGGTCTGGCCGGTTAAATTTCTTGATTCCAGAGGCAACGGCATTTGCCTTAAATCCTTGCGGAAGACTCAAAATCATATCAAGCCCATTGTCTCAGGAAAACCATACATTATATTCATATTCTGTACTGCCTGACCACTGGCGCCCTTGATTAAATTATCAATTGCACTAAAAACAATGATTAATTCTTGCTTGGGAAATACCCTGATCGCAATATCGCAAAAATTAGTATAAACTACATCCTTTAAAGAAGGCAGGTCGTCTTTCTCTTTTATCCTTACGAACGGCTCATTTTTATAGAACCTCTTATAGAGCTCAATTAAGTTTTGCGGTTTTCGTTTTTCGCTTTGAGTTTGCTTAATATATATCGTCTCCATTATTCCTCGATTGAGAGGAATTAAATGGGGAACAAAATTAATCTTTATGGAGCGGCCGCATAAAGCGGATAATTCCTGATTGATTTCAGGAATGTGCTGATGGGTATTTATCTTGTAAGGTCGCGCATCTTCATTTACTTCTGAAAAGAAATAAGGCAAACTCCCCCTTCTGCCGGCACCCGTTGCTCCTGATTTAGCATCAACAATAATTGTATCAGTTGCAGCACTATTCAAACCAATCAGGGGGGCCAATGCCAGGATTACTCCTGTTGGATAACAGCCGGGGTTAGCAATGAATCTTGCTTTTTTAATTTTGTTGCGATATAACTCCGCAAGTCCATAAACTGCCTTCTTGAGATTATTTTTATCCTTGTGCTTTACCCGATAAAAGATCTCGTATGTTTTTGTATTCTTCAGACGATAATCCGCGCTTAAATCAATTATATGCTTATTAACACGAAGTAGATAGGGTGCGAAATTCATCGAAACCGTATGGGGAAGAGCCAAAAATATCAAATCGCAAAGAGCACCTGCTTTTTTAATATCCGGTGGCTCACAAATCAAATTAATTCTTTTCTTAAACTTAGGAAAAATCTCAGCGATAGGTAAAGGTGTCTCAATCTTTGCTGCAAGGTAAGTAATACGAACCTCTGGATGTCGTAAAAGAATGGATATTAACTCTTCTCCTGTATAACCAGTAGCTCCGATTATGCCGACATTTAACATAAAAACCCCCACACCTTTAAATATATATTATATATTCTAAAAGTGCGGGGTCAATACTTTTTTCGTCGAGAGAAAAAATTTTATCTTTTAGTCCACTGGAACCGTTTGCGTGCTCCTTTTTGACCGTATTTCTTGCGCTCCTTCATCCGCGGATCACGCCTCAGTAGCCCCTCTTTTTTTAAAATTGGCCTCAGTGCGGGGTCTATTAAAATTAGTGCTCGTGATATCGCCAGAGACAAGGCCTCTGCCTGACCACTGAATCCACCACCTCTAATCCGGACAGAAATATCATATTTCTCTAAGCTATCTGTTAACTCCAGGGGTATCTTAATCATAATCCTATGTATCTCTTGCAAAAAATACTTCTCCAAGGGAGCCTTATTAACAAAAATCTTCCCTTCTCCCGGCGTAAGCCAAACCTGCGCTATTGCTTCCTTGCGTCTGCCTACAGTATTATATTGTGTTGTATCTGTATTTTTATTCATTAAAGCATTGGTATTGGCTTAGAGGCCGGCTGTCTAAATTTATGATCGGCATACACCATTAATTTCTTAATCGTCCTTCTGCCCAGGGGCCCAGAAGGTAACATTCGCTTTACAGCAAGCCGAAAAACCATCTCTGGCTTTTTTTTCATAAACTCCCTTAAGGATAATTCCTTCTGTCCGCCAGGATAGCCGGAAAAACGATAGTAAATCTTATCATCCATCTTTTTGCCCGTTACCTTAACCTGTGCCGCATTAATCACGATTACACCATCGCCTGTATCCAAATGCGGGCTAAATATAACCTTATGCTTTCCGCGTAATATCCGGGCAACCTGGCTGGCAAGCCTGCCTAGGATCTTATTGCTTGCATCTACTAAATACCAGTTTCTTTTAATCTCTTCTTTTTTTGGAATATATGTTTTTTTCATCAGTCTTAAGATTATACCAAAATTATGAAAAAAAGCAAATTTTTTATATAGTACCTCCCCCCTTAACTTCATTTGACATGAAATTCCAAAAAAGCATTAACGATGCGCTCTAACTCCTTTTTGATTTCCCAATTCATCCCTAAACGAAGGGCAGACTCGAAATTATTCCTCTCGATGTAAAGAATAGAGGCAATACTGCCACGAAAGATATTCCTTGCCTGATAATCACGCAGGCGACATCTTTCACAAATAAGCCCCCCTAATTTTAAGCTAAACTTCGCATTTCCTCTTATTTTATCATTGCAGCAAATGCAAGAATCAAGATGCGGCCGGAAACCCACAAGGTCCAATAATTTAATCTTAAAGATAAGAAGGTATTTTTCCAAATCTCTAAGCTTTTCATTTTCCATAACGTCTAAAGAAGAGACTAAAAGCTGAAAAACTGCCTCATTCTTATCCTCTGCACAAGTCAAGAGATTTAAAAGTTCAACCACCCGATATGCCTTCTTTAATTTTTTTATATCCTTTTTAAGAACCGGATAATCTTTTCTTAAATCACACTGGCTGACAAGGTGTAAGGAACTCGTCCTGCTTTTATAAAATATTATTTCATTGAAAGTTAGTAAATCTAAATTACTGCCAAACTTAGGGGGTAGCTCTCTTGCCCCTTTTAAGATACCATTAATCCTTCCAAAATCACGGGTATAGAAATCAATAATTACACTGGTCTGGCGGAAATTTTTTGTATTTAAGATGACGGCTTCACTTTTATAGAGAGGCATCTTAAGAGCTCCTTTTCTCGCCTTTGCATTGTCCGTTTTTCTCTTTGAGTCTTGTCTTTATAGCCGGCTAAATGAAGCAGCGCGTGAATCAGATAAAGGTCAATTTCATAATCAGATTTAGTTTTAAAAATACGGGCGTTTTCTTGTGCCTTCTCCGAAGAGATAACGATATCAGCACTGTCACGGGAAACCTCAAAACAGAGCACATCAGTAGGCTCGTTCTTATTTAAGTATTGGCGATTTAGATTCCGGATGAACTCATTATCGGAATAAACAATGGTAATACTGTGCTTCTTTTTTAAATTTAATAACTCAATGGCCTGAGAAACCAGTTCTCTAATTCTTTGTTTATTAATGGAGAGCTTATTTTGTCGATTTACGATAGAGATCTTCACTGCTGCCTTGGGGATAGACGACACGCGTATGATACATACTGCTTAAAAGGTGGATGAAGCAATCGGCAATCTTTTCTAACTCTTTTAAAGATAAATCGCATTCATCAAGTTGACCATCAATAAATTTATTATTGATGATTTGGTGAACCATCTCTTCTATGCGATTCGCACTGGGATTTTTCAAAGCCCTTACACCTGCCTCCACAGAATCAGCTAAAAGCACAATTGCAGTCTCTTTGGTTTTTGGTCTGGGGCCGGGATAACGAAACCCCTCTTCCTTAACGGCATCCCTATCCCTCTCACCCACAAGTGCACGTTGATAAAAATAATACACTAAACTTGTTCCATGGTGCTGCCGGATAAAATCGATTATCGCCTGGTTTAATTTGTATTTACGTGCAAGAGTTTCTCCCTCCTTTACATGATTGACAATAATCAGCTTACTCATAGAGGGCGAAAGCGAATCATGTTTATTTAAGCTTTGGGGTTGATTCTCACTAAAATATTCTGGCTTCTCTAACTTTCCGATGTCATGATAATAAGCGCCGATACGTGCTAATAATGCATTGGCGCCGATTGCCTCTGATGCTACCTCTGAAAGATTACCGACAATAAGACTATGGTGATATGTTCCTGATGCCTCAAGCATCATCCGGCGTAGAAGCGGATGATTAAAATCGGCCAATTCTAAAAGGCTAATATTGGTAATCCGTGTAAATAGATATTCAAAAACCGGCAATACCCCTGTTACGATAATTGCGCAAACAACACCATTAATAAAAAGAATAATGTATGCATTTAATTCCGGCAGGATTTGGAAGTTGCGAAGAATCAGCCAGGTTATAACCTGGGCTAATCCGATAATAAAGCCGGCACTGACAATCTGCGCACGCCTGCGCACAGAAGGCAATAGAAGACATGATAAAACTGAAGCGACCAAAAAAAGTATCGCAACATCTAAGCTATTAAATACAAAAGCTAAGGAAAGATTAGTTGCCAAAGCAACCAACAAAGTTACTACCATATTCTGCCAGAGCAGTATACTCAACATTGAAACAATTGCGTAGGGAATAAAGATTATATTCAAATCCTTAAGATGCATGTGCCAGCCAATCGCAAAGATAACTAAGAATAAAAGAAGTAATTTTAAGTAAGGGTGTTTGGCAATTCGGTTTTTTCTCTCCCAGGTCCTCAGGCAGATGTAAAGAACAACCAGAATTAAGGGGACTATTAGATTAACTCCCAGCGCATAACTAAGAATAAAGGGAATGGCAAAACCTATAATCCTGCTAAGTTTTATAAGCTTTTCTTTCATCTTTTTCGTATGCCTCAATAATATTCTGAACTATTTTGTGTCGTACAACATCGGACTTCGTTAAATAGATAAATTTTATTCCTTCAATATCACACAATAGTTTTTGGGCCTGGAGTAAACCTGAAGGCTTTGCACCAGGAAGATCGCTCTGTGTTATATCTCCAGTAATTACTACCCTGGAATCAAAACCAATCCTTGTTAAAATCATCTTTAATTGTGCGCCGGTGCAATTCTGCGCTTCATCAAGGATAATAAAGGCATCATTTAAGGTTCTTCCGCGCATATAGGCAAGGGGAGCTATCTCAATAATCCCCTTCTCAACATATCTTTCGATTGTCGAGGTATCCATCATGTCATAAAGAGCATCGTATAAAGGCCGCAAATACGGGGACAGTTTTTCATGTATATCGCCAGGTAAATAACCCAACGATTCACCTGCTTCAACTGCCGGTCTCGTTAAAATAATACGCTTTATCGCTCGTGCTTTAAGTGCCTCTTGCGCCTGATAAACCGCCAGATAGGTTTTTCCTGTGCCTGCTGGACCAATGGCAAAAACAACATCATATTTTTTGATTGCCTCCACATATTCTTTTTGCCCTTTACTTTGGGGTCTGATTTCCGGTAAACCCCGCCTCTGCGCAGCAGGCGGGCGGGACACTAAATTAGCAATCTGATTAACTGCCCTTAAGACCTCTTTCTTCGTGCCGCTAATCTTAAGTCCTTGCGCGTGACTCGTAATCTTAACATTAAATTCTTTCTCAATCGCCCTTAGATTTACATCGTAGGGCCCAAATAGCTCTTTTAACTGTTCATTGTCCTGAAGGTAAAATATCTCTTCCATTTTTAATGAGCACTAAACTTATTTTTCACCAGCAGGAACCTCTAATGGAATCTCAAGGACCTGACCCGGGTAGATTCTGTGAGAAGTTTTGAGAATCCCTCGATTTGCTTCATAAATATCCTTCCATCTTCTGCTCGTGCCATAGAATCTCAGAGATATCTTAGTCAATGTATCACCCTTTTGCACAGTATATTTCTTTATAACTAATACCCTTGATTTTTCAGGAGAAATGGTCGAAACGGGCAAGGAAACAGAAACCGTCTCCTCCTCTACAGATTCTCCAGGAAACCACGGGCTAATCTCTGTTTTGGGTTTGGCTAATTCTGATTTTCTTTTCTTAAATTCTTCTGGCGCATAGAATTCTGTCTCAATCACCTGAATCGTACGTGTGCTCTTGCGCGGTTTTAATAAGACCGTGCTCGGTTTGCCAAAAAGATAACCTTGATTTCCACTCGCCAAATCCTGATCCACTCTTTCCTTGGTTACGGTATAAGTCCGAACTACGCAACCAGCCAAAATAAAAGGTAAAAGGCAGAAAATAAAAGGTAAAAGTTTCGTTTTTCTAAACATCTGTACCTCCTCAATGAGTCCGCCAAAGTTCGTTGGCGGACGAATTGATCCCACCGAATGCTCTAAAATTATCAGGGAGAATTTTAGAGCATCTTATGAGGCGGGATATACATTATTATAGTAATCCTAATTCCTTCAACTGCACCTCATTAACAGACGATGGTGCACCAGTTAATAGACACGAACCCTTCTGTGTCTTGGGAAATGTGATTACCTCGCGAATAGTCTGGACATTCGCAAGAATACTTAAAAAGCGATCTAATCCAAAGGCAATTCCGCCATGAGGCGGGCCTCCATACTCTAATGCCTCCAGTAGAAAGCCAAAGCGAAGACGTGCTTCTGCTTCATCTATTCTAATAATTTTAAATATTTTTTCTTGAAGGACTTTCTGATGAATCCTTAATGAACCAGAGGCGATTTCCACGCCATTGAGAACTAAATCATAAGCAACCGCTCTTGCCTTCGCTATGTCCTGGGGGCTGTCTAAAAATTTCAAATCAGCAGGATGGGGTGCAGTAAAAGGATGGTGTTCAGACTCCCAGCGTTTTTCCTCCTCATTATATTTAAATAAAGGGAAGTCGGTAATCCAGACAAAACTAAATTCTTGCTTAGTTTCTTTTCGCAAATCAGGCTTATCTGTTTTATATTTCTCAATTGCTTCCTTGAATGTAAAACGCCTAAAAGATATCTTTAAGTTTATGGATTGAAGCTCTTGGAAAATCTCCTGCATTAACTGCTCTGTTAGACTAAAAATGTCTTCTTGTTCAACAAAACTCATCTCTAAATCTAATTGGGTAAATTCTGGTTGACGGTCGGCGCGTAAATCTTCGTCACGAAAACAACGGGCAATCTGAAAATAGCGGTCGCAGCCAGCGACCATTAAAATCTGTTTAAAAAGTTGTGGTGATTGAGGAAGGGCGTAAAAATGGCCTGGATTTAATCGTGAGGGAACAAGAAAGTCACGTGCCCCCTCTGGTGTAGATTTGGTAAGAAGAGGAGTTTCCATTTCTAAAAAGCCGCTTTTGACTAAAAAAGAACGTACTATCTGATAAAGTTTGTGGCGCAGAACAAGATTGTTAAAGGTATTCTTTCGCCTTATATCAAGATAGCGGTACTTCAGGCGTAAATCACTGCTTAAATTTAAATCCACCTCATCTTCAATCTCAAAAGGAAGAGTTTGTGATGGATTTAAAATAACTAAGTCAAGAATTTCAAGCTCAATCTCTCCTGTGGAAATCTTGGGATTTTGGGTACCTTTTGGCCGAGGGTTAACCTTACCTTCAACCAATATCACAAATTCATTACCTAACCCCTTTGCCTTTTCATACACCCCGTTTCGAAGTCCCCCGTCTATGGCGGGGGCAGTCGCCCCTGGCGCCTTACTTCGAACGGGGTACACCTCTTGCTTTTGGGGCACAAAAACTAACTGCGTTATGCCGTATCTGTCCCGTAAATCTATAAAGATAATTTTTCCATGGTCACGGCGTCTTGCCACCCAGCCACAGAGCTTGACAACCTTGCCTATATTATTTATATTCAGCTCTCCGCACGTATGGGTTCGTAACATTTTAATCTTCTGGTTACCTCATCGATCTTAACTTCTTCCTGCTTACCTGATACCATGTCCTTGAGTGTTACTGTTCCTTTTTTGAGCTCATCCTCTCCAATAATTACCGTCAACCTCACGCCTAACTCATCTGCCCGGCGCATCTTTCCTTTTAATGAACGACCCTCTGTATAATCCATATCCGAAGCTATGCCTTGTTCACGCAGTTTATCCAATAATTTAACCCCTGCCTTGTCTGCTTCTTCGCCTAAGGTTATTAAATAAGTAACCAATCTTGGCTCTTGAGGCTGAGGCTGCCGAGATTGTGCCAGTAGTAATCGTTCTTCTCCCAGGGCAAATCCTATCGCTCCTAATTCTGGTCCACCAAATTCAGCCACTAAATTGTCATATCTTCCACCCGCACCCAATGCATCTTGACTGCCTAATCGCGGATGCTTAATCTCAAAAATTGTGCGTGTATAATAATCCAAACCGCGCACCAGCGCCGGTTCGAACTTATACCCTATCCCTAAAGTATCCAATCCCGCAAGCACGCTCTCCAGGTGTTTTTTACATGAATCGCAGAGATGGTCTGTGCCCAACTCTAATTTATTCACTATCCTCATACACTCTGGTTTCTTGCAATCAAGGATGCGGAAAACATTTTGTTTAAAACGCCTCTTGCAATCCGCGCATAAATTATCCAGGTAAGGGGTTATCTTGTAACGTAGGATTTTCGCCAGAACTTGCTTATCCTTAATACAACCTAGGCTATTAATATAAATTTGATAGCCCTCAATATTCAATTCCTTAACTAATCTATTAAGGAGAGAGATAATTTCAATATCTAAATTAGGGGAATTGCTGCCGATTGCCTCTACTCCGAGATGATGAAATTGACGAAGCCGGCCCTTTTGTTGACGCTCAGCACGAAACATCGCACCAACATAATAAAACTTCGCCAGTCCCCTCTTTCTATCCAATCTATTCTCTAAATACGCCCGCACGATAGAAGCTGTTGCCTCTGGCCGCAAGACTAAATGGCCAGAGCCCCTCTTAATCTCAAACATCTGCTTCTTTACCACTTCTGTTGTCTTGCCTAAGGAGCGGCAAAATAAAGAAAATTCTTCCATCAACGGCGTACGAATCTCCTCGTAGCCGTAAGAGGAAAAAATCCTTGTGCAGGTCTCTTCAGTCTTACGCCAAAAGAGAATCTCTTCGGGTAAAATATCGCGTGTTCCCTTTACACGCCTAAACATAAATTTATCCGTTATTAAAGCCTTCACCTAATCTTTTTCTTAAGTTCTAAGCCTGGCTTAAAGACTACTACCTTACGTGCAGGCACAGGGACAAGTTCACCAGTGCGGGGATTTCTTCCGGGGCGGGGCTTTCTCTGTTTTATCTTGAATACGCCAAAATTACGTAATTCTATCTTTTCTCCGCGAATAAGAGCATCGCTCATCGCATCAAGGATACTCTGGAGTATCTTTTTTATTTTATTCTGCCTCATACCAGTTGCATCGGTAACCCTAAGTGTAATATCCTTTTTTGTCATTTTTGTGCCACCTCCTCAATGAGTCCGCCAAAGTTCGTTGGCGGACGAATTGATCCCGCCGAATGCTCTAAAATTATCCCCTGCGGGGAGAATTTTAGAGCAGTTTATGAGGCGGGATATATACCTTTCTATAGTAGTCTTGTTTATCATATCAACCTCAAGTTATCTGTCAAGGGCTTATTTGAGGTCGCTGAAAAACTCCTAATTTTCTGCAGCGGCCTCTGAGAGCTCTCTAAAAAATCTCCTCCAGGGGAATTTGGTTCCCGGGCATTCGGTCTGCGCACCAGGAGCATCACTATGGCCCATAATATTCTTTAACGGTATATGATAATAATCTCTTAAAAGATTTACCAAATAGACCAATGAATTCAATTGTTTCTCTGAGACCTCTTCTTTGCTAAAATTACCAACAAGACAGATACCGAGGCTTTTATAATTCATCCCTCCTGCACGGCAATGTGCTCCGTACTCCTGCTTAATCCAGCGAGGAGAGACTTCAATAAAGCCATTCTGCTTTCCTCTTGTTCCATTATCAATCACAAAATGATACCCGATCTCTTTAAATCCACGCCTTTGGTGAGCATGGTGAAAGTGGAGTGAATTACCCTCGTCTGTTGCACTATGATGAATAATTATATATTTCCATTTCCTTGATGGATAAAGCGTTATTACTGACTGAGGAGGCAAGGCACTGGGAATCAACAGGTTTTGCCCCAGCTTCACCTCACTAGAATGTTTGAGCTTATTTGCACGCACAATCGCATCAATTGATACATCATAGACCTGGCTAATTCTCCAAAGGCTCTCACCGGGAGCAACAGTATGCGTAATGTTTGTACGCCCTACCACCACAGGTACACGCAAGGACCTCGATGGTGGAGGCGGCGCAGGGCGGGAAACAGGCCTCATTGGCGCTATTACACAAGAGGATAAAACCAAGACAAAGAATCCTGCGATGGTCAACTTTACCCCGTTTGAAGTCCCCGCCAAATTTCGTGGCGGGGCAGTCGCCCTCGGCGTCTTACTTCGAACGGGGTTTACCCCGTTTGAAATAGGATACCGCGGGTATCCGTTATTTCGGATGGGGTTCAGTGCTTTCATATTTATACCCCAAATCTTACCAAGCGCATAAAGTCTTCTAAGGTTAACTTTTCTGCGCGGACATTCTCGTCAATATTATATTTCTGAAAATAGCGCGATAGTCTTTGAGAGGAAACAATCCCTTTTAAAGCGTTTTTTAAAACCTTTCTTCTTTGATTAAAACCGGCACGAATAAGTTTAAATAAGATTTTCTCTTCTTTCTTATCTAAGGGTAGCTTCTTTTTCAAAGTCAGCCTGAAAAAACTGGAATCCACCTCAGGTTTTGGCCAAAAACTGCCTTTTTTTATATTAAAGAGTGGCTGCGGCTGGGAAAAATAGTGCACGAAATAACTTATGCTTGAGGCCTGCACACAGCCCGGCGCCGCCGTTATCCTTTGCGCAAATTCCTTCTGTACGGTAATCAAGATTTCACTTATTATATCAGGAAATTTTAATAAATGTAAAATAATTTCCGTAGTAATATAATAGGGCAAATTACCGACCACTTTGATTTCAGAAAAACCCTGGAAGTATTCCCTCAGATTAAACTTTAAAATGTCCGCACAGATTATCACTGCGGCAGTTCCTTTCAGATTCTCTTTAAGTAAGGCGCACAGCTTCTTGTCAATCTCTAAAGCAAATATCTTTCTTGTCTTTCGCGCTAATAACCGCGTAAGCTCTCCTCTTCCTGCGCCAATCTCTAACAATGTATCCTTGGGCTCAATCTGACAGAAATCAACAATCTTTCTTTGAATATTCTGGTCAACAAGGAAATTCTGCCCTAATCTCTTTTTTGGTTTAAGGTGCATTGAATTGCTGTTTTGAGCGCAGAGACAAAGCTATCTGTTCGGGCAATGTTCGCGCCCGCAATATCAAAAGCTGTGCCATGTAAGGGTGAGGTACGCACAACATCAAGGCCAAAAGTGAGATTCACCCCTGAAGCAAAATCAGTAATTTTTAAAGGAACTAAGGCCTGGTCATGATACATTGCGACAACCGCATCGAATCTCTTTTGTCTGGCCAATGAAAATGCCGTATCAGCCGGGAGGGGGCCTATAATTTCCCCAATTCTTTGCGCTGCTTTCTTTATCGCTGGCTTAATTATCTCTATCTCTTCTTTTCCTAATAAGCCTGCTTCTCCTGCATGTGGATTTAAGGCACAGACACAAATTCGTGGCTGCGCAATTGCAAAATAAAGCTTAAGTGTTTTAAAGGTGGCGATGATCGCCTTATATACTAAATTTTTATTCAAATAGGAACCCACATTACATAAAGGCAGGTGTCGGCTAGCTAAACTAATCTTAAGATATTTATTCAGCAAAAACATCAAAATATCTTCCTTCTTTTTGCCAAAAACCTGCGCAAAGAATTCTGTCTGTCCACTATATTTAAAACCAGCAGCATTTATTGATTCTTTGGAAATTGGCGCGGTAACCAAACAGTCGATTTGTCTCTTTTTAATCAAATCTACTGCTATCTTGAGATAATCCATTGCTGCCTTTCCATATTCTGGTTTTATTTTGCCAAAGCAAAAGTTTCTATGGGGAACATTCTTTAAATCGATAAAACTTTGCGCCTTGCGCTTTTCGTCTTGCGCTTTGCGCTTTTCGCCCTGCGCCTTATTAAAGACCCATTTATCTCCGATGACACAAAACTGGGCCAATTTATGGAGTTGGGCAACACCAAGGCTCTTGGCAATAATCTCTGGACCAATACCTGCGGGCTCACCCATTGTTATACCAACCCTCACTTTATTCATGGCATCTTCTTAACAATATATGCGTTCTCCTTAAGTTCATCCAGCCATTTAATTAAATGTTCTTCCATTTTCTGCTGAAAAAGATAGTTTTGAATCTTTTGTTCTACCCTCTCGAGAGCCATCTCTTTAGAAGGCATCGCCTCTGTCACTTTAAAGATGTAATAGGCATTATCTAATTTTAGCAATGAAGATACCTGTCCGTCTCTTAATTTAAAGACACTCTTTGCTATCTCTGGCCTTAACTGCCCCCGCTCAACCCACCCCAAATTTGTAATAGACAAAGAATGTTCTTTTGCTATTTGCTCAAAGTTGTCAAAATCAATGGACTCAACGAGTGATTCTCCTAAATCTTTCTCTTTTGTAGTTAAAAATTTAACGTTTCTTTGCTCAGGTGTAGTAAAATTTTGGGGGGTAGCCAGGTAGAAATCTGTTACCTCTTGAGGTTTGATGACAATCTTTTCTTTTATCTTCTTATTGATAATTTCATACATTAGGATTTGCTCCTTAATCTTTTCTTTTAGATCAGAAGAGGTTAATCCTTGAGCGGCCAATATCATCTCAAACTCCAAATCCGATACATATTTCTTTTTTATCTGCGCAAGCTTTGCATCAATGCGGCTTTGCTCAACAGATAAATTTTGCGCATAAGCAGCCTGCAAAATAAGCCTATCTTCAATGAGGCGGTCCAATAAATCTTCGCCTATCTGCTCAATCCTTGCCTCCAGTTCCTCTTCAGAATATTGAGAGGATAACTGAATACGCATAAAATTTATAAAATCATCTAAATCCTTTTTCGTAATAATCTCGTTATTCACAATTGCAACTGTTGAATCCTGAGCAAAAACAAAAGGGACAGATACAACAAAAAATATAACCCATAAGAATAATGGAAAGTTTTTCATTTTATGCACCGACGAACTTCAAAAAGTAGCCTGTCTCCTTTTTCGCAAGACAAGGACTAACGGCGAGGCAATAAAAATTGTAGAGTAGCAACCGGAAATAAAACCGACAAATAAGGCAAAGGCAAAGTTATTGAGAACCTTACCTCCCCAGAAGAGCAAGGCGACGATCACCATAAGGGTAGTAAAAGTTGTCAGAATTGTCCGGCTGAGAGTCTGATTAATGCTTAGATTCATTAATTGCCGGGGTTTTAATTTGGGATAAAGTTTTGCATTTTCCCGCACACGGTCATAGACAACAATTGTATCGTTTATGGAATAACCGATTATTGTCAGTATTGCGGTGACAAAAAGAAGGTCAATCTGCCTGTTGGCCAAACAGACAAAGCCTAAGGTGATTAAGGCATCATGAAAAAGGGCAATTATTCCGGCAACAGCAAAATTGATATGCCTGAAGCGAATGGTAATATAAATCAGGATACCCACCAATGTCCAGATCAGAGAAGAACCTGCTTTACCCCTCAGGTGCCTGCCGGCAACAGGGCCTACCTGCTCAATCCTCGAAATCTCAATCTTCTGATAGGGAAAGGCCTGCCTCAGCTTCCCTGTAAAATCTTCTATCTCCTCTTTGGTTTTAATTAAAAAGAGGTTTGGCTCATTTTTGAATTGAGTAATGGAAGGGGGCATATATGTCATCTGCGAACACGCTCGGCGCAACTCATCTATTGGCATGGGCTCACTAAAACGATACTCGTAGATCTGCCCACCGGTAAAATCAATACCTAAATTAGATACGCCGCGGCTCTTTAGCGCGATCAAACCAAACACAATAATTAAAATTGAAATTGCATAAAATATCCTTCTTTTTGCAATAAAATCAATGTGGGTTTCTTTAATCAGTTTAAATAAATGCAGGGTTTTAAATCCGAATCTTTGCACAAGAAACTCAAGAATGGTGCGGCTAACGATTAATGCGGTAAACATACTGCTTAAAAGGCCAATCGTTAACGTCACGGCAAACCCGCGTATCGGACCCGTGCCAAACTGAAATAATAAAAATGCTGCAATTAGCGTCGTGATATTAGAATCTATGATTGCCGAAAGGGCCTTATTATAACCATTGTTAATTACAGATAAAATTGGCCTTCCCAGCTTTGCTTCCTCGCGCATTCGCTCATTAACCAGAATATTGGCATCAACAGCCATTCCCAAAGAAAGAATAATACCGGCAATCCCGGGCAGAGTTAAGGTAGGGGAAATTCCCCTAAACAACGTTGGCAAAATCCCTAAGCCTCCGAAGATAAATAATAAGTTTAAAAGGAGGGCAATATTAACAACCAAACCAGTAAGGCCATAGTAAAGAAACATAAACAAAAAGATAAGACTCATGCCAATAATCGTTGCTTTTAACCCGGCATAAATAGAATCCTGACCTAAGAGCGGGCCCACTGTCCTCTCCTCTTCCAAAACAATCGGTGTTGGAAGTGCGCCTACTCTTAAGACGAGCGATAAATCCTGTGCTTTCTCGAGGGTAAAGCTGCCGCTGATAACCGCCTCGCCAGAAGGAATCTCCTCTCTGATTACGGGTGCAGATTGTACTTTCCCGTCTAAAACAATGGCTAATCTTGTTCCGATATTATTCTTTGTAATCTCGGCAAAGGCCTGGGCACCCTGGGGATTAAACTCCAACGAAACGATTGGCTGGCCAAATCTTGAGGAGTCAAAACGGACAAAGGCATTCTTTATCGCATCGCCTGTCAAGACTGCCTTTTTTTTCAAAAGCAAAGCTTGCTCATCCTGGGTATACTTTAATTCAAAGCCTTCAGGAATATTGCCAGCCTGGACTTCTTTTAATTTATCTTGCTCATCAGAGACCAATTTAAACTCTAAGAAGGCAGTGCGTTTAATTAATGCTAATGCACGGTCATGGTCTGTAATTCCCGGCAGTTGAACAACTATCTCATTTCTACCGTGCTTTTGAATTATTGGCTCGCGCACACCAAACTCATCAATCCGGCTGCGCAAGACCTCAACGGCGCGTTCAACAGCATCGTGTTTTGCCTCAGGGCTTAAGTTGCTTGTATCCACACGCAGCAAAAGATGCATTCCGCCTTTTAAATCCAAACCTAAGTTTATGCGCTTTTGGAGTGGAAAGGCATAAAATGCCATCAGGCCGACTACAAACAATATCAGCCATACTTTATAGAGAAATCTTTTTTCCATTTACTTAAACAGAGTGTAATGTAAAATAAATGAGGCAAAGACAATAGAGGTCATTGCCATAAGCTTAATCAGAATATTTATACTTGGTCCTGATGTATCCTTAAATGGGTCACCGACTGTGTCGCCAACAACCGAACCTTTATGTGCACTTGAGCCTTTTCCTCCGTAATTACCCTCCTCAATAAATTTCTTTGCATTATCCCAGGCGCCACCAGCATTTGCCATCATTATTGCGAGGACAAAACCGCAGGCAGTTGCTCCGGCCAAAAGCCCAACCACTGCTTCTGCTCCGATTAAAAGACCGACAATAATCGGAGCAAGAATCGCCGTTAACGAAGGAAGAATCATCTCTTTCTGGGCTGTCTTTGTCACAATGCTTACACAATGTGCATAATCCGGCTTTGCCTCACCCTTCATAATACCCGCAATTTCTCTAAGTTGCCGCCTAACCTCAACAACAATCGAACCAGCTGCTCTTCCTACTGCCTTCATTGTCATAGAACTGAACAGATACGGCAGCATTGCGCCAATAAATAATCCCACCAAGAGCCTTGGATTAAGTATGCTCAGATCCAATTTCTTTCCTAAGATAGTAATTTGCCAATAATATGCGGCGATTAAGGAAAGGGCGGTCAGGGCAGCTGAGCCAATTGCAAAACCCTTGCCGGTTGCGGCAGTAGTATTACCCAGGGTATCCAGGGCATCGGTGCGCATACGCACTTCCGGCGCAAGCCCTGCCATCTGCGCATTTCCTCCGGCATTATCTGCTACAGGGCCATAGGCATCAGTAGCTAAGGTAATTCCTAATGTGGAAAGCATACCAACAGCAGAAATTCCTACACCATAAAGCCCGATATTAAAATTGCCTGCGCCTCCTGAGGAAAAGAAGCTGGCCAATATGGTTATTCCTACGGTAACTACCGGAATAGCCGTAGAAAGCATACCCACAGATAAGCCGGCAATGATTACGGTTGATGGACCGGTCAGGGCAGCATCAGCAACAGTGCGTGTTGGCTTAAAATTACTTGAGGTATAAAACTCAGTACTATTGCCAATAATTAAACCGGCAATTAAACCAAAAAGTATTGCCCAGTAAAGCCCTAAATACTCGACGCCTAAAATTGTGCGCAGAGCAAAGTAAGAGCCAATAATCACCAAAAGTGAACTTATCCAGATGCCCCGGCGTAAAGCACCCAACAAAACTCTTTGTTTTGTCTCCTCCCTCACCCTGACAAAGAACGTGCCAACAATTGAAGCAACAACCCCAACTGCGGCAATCAACATGGGTAAAATTAGTCCCTTTATTCCTAAACCGGCAGCTACCCCTAAAACAGCGCTCGCCACAATTGAGCCAATGTAGGACTCATAAAGGTCAGCACCCATCCCGGCAACATCGCCAACATTGTCGCCAACATTATCCGCAATAACAGCGGGATTACGAGGGTCATCTTCAGGAATCCCTGCCTCAATCTTCCCCACCAGGTCTGCCCCTACATCTGCGGCCTTGGTAAAGATACCGCCGCCAACACGCGCAAATAAAGCAATAAAACTTGCGCCCATGCCTGAACATAATAGAGTAAAGGTAATTGTGTTGATTTTATCCATACCATAAGGCAAGGGGTGTAAGCTATAATACCAGTTCAAAAAATAATACCAGACAGATAAATGCACCAGCCCCAGGCCGACAACGACCAAACCTGTTACTGTGCCGCTGGAAAAGGCAACCTCAAGACCCTTATTCAAACTGGTTCTTGCTGCATTTGCCGTGCGGCTTGAAGAACTCGTTGCCACAGCCATTCCAATAACCCCGGCAAGTGCAGAAAAAAACCCTCCGCTTAAAAAGGCAAAAGGAATAAAAGTAACGAGATACCCCCTTAATACCATGAATAAAAGCAGGCAAAAAACAAAAAGAAAAAACAGGGCAACGATTAAATATTGCCGCATAATGTAAGCCCGCGCACCAACCTTGACAGCCTGGGCAATCTCTTTCATTCTTTCTGTGCCCTCGGGATGCTTGAGAATTCTGCGAATTAAAAAACCTGCAAATCCTAAAGCCAGGATTGCTGTTAATGGAACAACGAGCAAAAGATTAACTGCACTCATTTTCTATTCACCCTTTCTTGTTTTTGGAAGAATCGAAGAACTAATACCTGCGGCAATAAATGCCTTAAATCCATCAATGAGAATAAAAGGAAAAACGCCATAAGCTATTGCCTTAAGCATATTAATCCTTAACGTAACAGCTAAGCCGATTGCGCCAAAAAGATAAATAATCCCCACGCCCAAGAGCATAAACTTCAACTGAGAAAAGAGTCTCCGCTCTTCAATATGCCGATCAGTGTATCCCCCAATGAGCAAAGGCGCAATGATAAAGCCGATAAAGTAACCCAGGGTCGGATGCAGAAGAATATAATGATATCCTCCTCCGCCGGCAAGCCAGGGTATGCCCATTATCCCCAAACCAACATAGATTATCTGACTGAGGCAGCCAAATACACCTCCGCAGATTATGCCGCTTAAGAGAACGCCTAAAACCTGACCTGTGATTGGCACAGGAGTAAAAGGCAAATAAATACGAATTTGCGCCAAAAGCCCGGTAAGTCCTGCCATTGCAAACGCGAGGGCAATCCTTTTTACTAAACTTGCGCTACAGCGCCATTGAAAAAATAGAAATCTTACCCTAATACATCTCTCTAAAGCCTTAACTTGCACTCTTGCCTCCTTCTTTAGTTATACAAAGTATATATTATAAAAGATAATCCCGGGAAGTAAACAATTTATCTTTTCCATCTAAATAATAAGCATTGCATCGCCATAACTGTAAAATCGGTAGGATTTTTTGATTGCTTCGTTGTAAGCCTGCATCATCAAATCCTTTCCCGCAAATGCACAGACAAGCAAAAAAAGCGAACTGCGGGGTAAATGAAAATTAGTAACAAGGCAATCAACCATTTTGAATTTATAGCCCGGATAGATAAATAGATTCGTATAGCCCTCCTGCCTGCCCAAAGTAGCGTATGTCTCCAGTGCCCGCGAGACTGTTGTGCCTACGGCAATAACCCTGTTGCCTTTGTCCTTTTTTTCGTTGATTTCCTTCAGGGCCCCTGGAGACAGCACAAAATACTCCTCCTCCATTTTATGCTCTTCAATTTCCTGGCAGCGAATCTTTCTAAAAGTCCCATATCCTGTATGCAGAGTAATAAAAGAAAGCTTTATGCCCTGACGAGCAATCTCACTTAAGAGGCCTTCTGTGAAATGCAGGCCAGCCGTCGGACTGGCTACTGCTCCTGGTCTTTTCGCATAGACTGTTTGATAATCAGACACATCGGAAATCTGCGTATCTCTTTTTAGATAGGGAGGCAGGGGCACTTCTCCGTATTGATAGATATGATCAGGATTTTTGAGGTTAAAAACAATACTGTTACGGCTTAAGAGTTTACCTCTGATTTTGCCATTATTAAAAACTATCTCCTCTCCCGTTTTTAACCGGGAAGGCCTAATCAGTGTGTTAAATTCTCCTGCCTCATTTCTTCTTAGAAGAAAAACCTCAACCTTGCCGCCGGTAATTCGATGGCCGATAAGCCGGCAGGATAAAACACTGGTATCATTTAAAACCAAAATATCCCCGGGGTGTAAAAATTCTGTTATGTCGCTAAACTTATAATGTTTGATCTTGGCGCTCTTACGCTCTAAAACCAAAAGCCGGCAAGAATGGCGGGGGCTAACCGGATATTGAGCAATTAATTCTTTTGGCAAATCATAATCGAATTCAGACAGTTTTAATGGGTATTTACTCATACAAGGGTTTACCTGAAAGACCGAAGCTTGCTTCTTGTATCATTTCCTGGAGGGTTGGATGGGGATGGATCATCTGCGCCAGTTCTGCTGCGCACAATCTCTTTTCTATTGCTAATGCTATCTCTTGAATCAACATCTCTGCATGTTCACCAATGACAACGCCGCCCAATATTCTCTTTGAGCCTTTATCTGCCAATAATTTCACAAATCCGTCACGCAGGCCAGCACATAGCGCCCGGGCATTGTGGCGATAATAAGAAATACTTATATCAACTTCTTTGTTTTCTAATCCTAAAGGATAGACTTTCCCATTCCTCTTTAAGGAAAGGTCTAATTCCTGATGCCTTTGCCCAACCCAGGCGACCTGTGGCTCTGTATAAACTACAGCGGGAATAGAACCATAATCAACCCTGCGCGGTTTCTCAGTAATGTTCTCTGCAACGGCTAAGCCTTCATGTAATGCCTTATGCGCAAATAATCTGCCACCGATTACATCACCAATGGCATATACGTCTTTAAATTTAGTCCGGAAAAACTGGTCAACCTTGATAAAGTCACCGCCTCCAAACATAAGCCCGCCAACCCGTTCGATAAACTCAGGGTTAGCACTGAGCGAAGTCGAAGTGCCAACCTGTTTTGGAAAAAGGGCCACACGCCCGACTGACAAAAGTATCTTCTCGCAATCTAACTGGCTCTCATCGTTAAAAACAGCCGTCAGTTTCGCATTATCTCTCTTGATATCCTTTAGAACAATCCCTGTTTTTATCTCTATGCCCTTTCCCCTGAGTTCCTTCTCTAACTGCGCGCTTACATCCTTATCGCCAACTTCCGGTAAGATATCTGTCATCATCTCACAGATAATCACCCGGCTGCCAAGCGCATTAAAAATATAAGCAAATTCAAGGCCTATCGCTCCTGCACCGATAATCAATATAGTCTTTGGCAACCTCTCAAGATTAAGCAGATCATTACTCGTCAGAATATTTTCACCATCAGGAGATATGCCCTTTAATGTCTTGGGCTGGCTTCCTGTGGCAATAATCAATCTTTTTGCCTGAAGCTGGATATCATTCACCCCATTCGAAGTCCCCGCCACGGAATTTGGCGGGGCAGTCGCCCCTGGCGCCTTACTTCGAACGGGGCTTACCCCTACTCTATTTTTATCCAAAAGAACTGCTTCGCCTCTATAAATCTCAATCTGATGCTTATTTAGCAGAAAATTAACGCCGTGCCTCAGTTGATTAACTATCTTGTTTTTGCGCTCAAGAATGTGCCTGATATCAAGCTCTACTTCTTTGATCTTTATGCCGAATTCATGCAGGCTTTTTGTTTTCTCAAATAATCTGGCTGATTCTGCGAGCGTCTTTGTTGGAATACAGCCCTGGTTAAGGCAAACCCCGCCAAGATTATCCTTTTCGATAATTGCGCAACACAATCCCTTTTGACTCAGTCTGATTGCACAGGAATGACCCGCAACGCCTGAGCCAATAATTATTGCATCGTAGGATTTGATTTTATCTTGTGCAAGATTCATCTAACGAGAATCCTCCCCGGAAGAAAAATTAAACTTAAATTCTTGCAGTTTTGGATAAAAATGGGGAATCTTTCCGGTAAATTCTAATTTCTCTTGGTCTAAACGAAAAACATCCTCAACAAGAAATTTTGCCTCTTTATTTTTAACAACCTCGCAAACCTCAACAAGCTTTCTTGAACCATCTCTAAGTTTTGAAATCCGGACAATTAAATCAACGGCAAAAATAATCTGCCTGCATCCTGCCTCGTAAGAAATATTCGGCATACCCATTAGTAATAGCATCGCCATCCGTTCTAATGCGTCTTCTGCAGAGTTGGCATGAATCGTGCACAAGGATCCTTCCTGCCCTGTATTCATTGCTTGTATCATATCAAAGACTTCATCGCCCCTTACCTCTCCGACAATAATGCGGTCAGGCCTCATATGCAAAGCATTCTTAACAAGCTGGCGTATTGTAATCTCTCCCTTGCCCTCTATATTTACCGGCCGGGTTTGCAATCTAACTGTCTGATGGTTGGTAATATTCAACTCAGCTGTATCTTCCGCCGTGATAATCCTTTCGTCTTCCGGGATAAATGAAGCAAGAATATTTAATAAGGTAGTCTTTCCAGCGCTAGTTCCTCCGCATATTACTACATTTAGCCTTGCCTTAACCGCCGCCTCTAAAAAAGAGGCGATTGGTGCATCTATTGTTTTTAATCCTATTAAATCGTCGACTCCTAAGATGGAACGAGAAAACTTGCGAATTGTTAATATAGGGCCGCCGATGCATGCCGGTGGCCTAACAATATTCACCCGCGAGCCATCCTCAAGCCGGGCATCAATATAAGGCTCGAGCTCCGTAGCCCTTCTACCCGCGCGAGAGAGAACGCGGTCAATAAAAAATTGTAATTGCTCTTTATCTTTAAACTTTATCTCTGTTGGAATAAGGCGACCCGCCTGCTCAATATAAACCTCATCTGGCCCATTAACCAAAATTTCGGAAACTAACGGGTTTTCTAAAAAGGGTTGTATTGGGCCTAATCCTAAAATATCTGAGATAATTTCGCTGACTAAGCCCTCTTGGTCCTCTTCGCTCAAAGAAAAGCGCCTGCCCATAGATCTGATTAATCTTTGCGCTTCCGTTCTTACGATTGCCTCATCTAAAGCGCGTATATTGGAAACATACTCGAGCAGCCTATTTTTAACCCCTTCTTTTAAACCTTGAATATCTTTTTTCATTTCTTTGAATCTGATTATATTATTTTTCTGCCCAATGTCAACGAGTTACTACTCCCATTTCCTCATCTAAGATATTTACTAAGAAAATTATTTATTTTAACACTATATTCTTCCTTGGCCATAAAAACAGCCTCATTGTGGCTGCCTTGCATCTGATAAAATTCCTTTGGTTCAAGCGCCGCTTCAAATAACTTCTCACCCAGCTTAAATGGTATAACCTCATCATTCTTACTATGAATAATTAACTTGGGAATAGAAATATTCCTTATCTTTGTTAAAGCATCGTATTTAATTGTAATTATCCATTTTACCGGCAAATATGGAAATAATTTCTTTCCCATATCATAAGCAGAGCTAAACCCGCTCTCAGAAATAAGAGCAGCTGCTTTAACTTTAGAGACCAAATCAACGGCAACATTTGCTCCTATAGATTTTCCATAAATCACAATTGTATCTTTATTAATATCTTTTCTGGTAAGTAAGTACTTATAAGCTGCTTGCGCATCCCGATAGAGCCCCGCCTCAGTTGGACTACCCTGACTTCTTCCATAACCCCGATAATCAAAAATAAAAACATTCAGGTTGAGTTTATTGAAGATTTTTATGATTTCGATACGATGACTTATGTTTCCCGCATTTCCATGACAGAATAGAAGTGTACCTCTTGGATTCTCTGCCGGGATAAACCAGCCATTCAGCTTTAGGTTATCGTCAGTGTCAAAGAAAACATCTTCGTATTTAAGGCCGGTATTGCTCGGAGTAAGTTCAATTTCTTTTATGGGATAGTATATACCCTTTGCCTCAAAATGTCTCAAATAGGCAAAAATAAAAAAGGCAAATATCAATATTAGCATTGAACTTCGGATGAACATACTGGCCATAGTTTAACTTTCTTTCTTCTTCTGTCTTATTTTTTGTACAATTGCTTCTATGTTGATAATGAGCATAAAAATAACAAAAACTACTATATAGGAAACCCCAAATAAGAAAAGAATGCCGGTTGCTCTAAATATTAACTTCAAGATAACCGTCAATCCTATAGATATTAAGAATATCTTCCACAATAATTCTGTTAACATACCCTAGCACCACTTCCTCTGTCCCTTTGTTTATGATATCAGGCCACATAACTGTGTATTTGCCTTTTATATTGGCGGCTTTAATATTGCCCAGCATAATTTCTTCTACAGAGATCGTGTAAAAGCACTCTGTTCCGCGCTGCATTAAACCCTCTCCCCTATCAAGCATTATGCCTTTCACAACAAAAGAATCTACTTTTCCCTTTACTATTACCTCTGCCTTGGGTAGAACTTCCGACAAATGATGCATACAGACTTCTGAGCCATATACTCTGGTTAAAAAACAGAAAAATACAAAACCGGCAATACATGTCTGGGTAACCAAGTTCTTCTTCATCCCCCCTCCTCTTCCTACCACCCCCATCCCGCACCGACTAAGATAGCCGACTCTCGCTTGGATTTAAGAAGGCGCAGGAATGCCTGGCCATCTCCTCTTAAAATTTTATGAGATAGCTCAAGCTGCGCACCTATTTCCCTGTTTATATTATTTCTCAGTTTAAATAATATTACATCCTTTTTTGTCAGCTTAGCTTCTGTGCCAAAGACTATATCATGAATTTTCTTGTTCTCATACTCTGCTTCAAATATTAATCCCACGGTTTTCTTAATCTTCCATGTGCCAAAGAGGGTAATTGTTCGCTTTATTGGCTTTGGTTTACGCGATAGGCCTATACCTATCTCATATTTTATATACCTGTCTTTGAATATGCCAAGGCTGGTTTTAAAATTAAAGACAGAGTCGGTATTTCTATCTATTACGTATGAGAGCCTTGTCTTATCTTTTATATCCCAGTATCCTTTAAAGATGAGGGTGTGAATTTTCTTTAGCTTTCGCCTCAGTTGTGCTTTTTGATATTGATATATAATCTGATTGTTTTTGCCTATCTTCCATATCCCGTCAAATGTGAGAATGTCATAGCGCGCCTTTTCCCTCTTTACCCTAAAGAAGAGCCGATTATTCCTATCAGCCTGCCATGAGCCTTGCAGTTTAAGAGTATATATTGATTGAGTATTTCCCTTTGTCCTTGTTGTAACCGCAAATAGAAGTGAGTTTTTGCTCGCATCTATTATATCGCCCTGCAGAGTTAACTGGTCACCAAATGTCTGCCTTCTCCATTTATCAAGGGTAAGTCTTAAATCGTGGTTCTCAGTTAGAGACCATTTACCTCTTAATTTAACCTGGTGAGGGGCTTTTATATCATCAGGAATAGGAGCTTTTACATGATAGGCTAATGTATTATCATTAGCAACCTTGAAGCGTCCATCTAAAACTTTTCTAAATCGGGGGAGGCTTGTTTTTCTAGCGGTTGTCTTGATAACAAGCCTATTGTGCGGGTCTACTTCGTATCTTACTTTTTCCACTTTTTCAAACAACCATGCCAAAACCCTGGCCAGTCCCGAATGGATTAACTACGCAGAGTAAATGAGCAGTGCGCCAACGACTAAGGCAAAAAGCGCATGGACACGCAGAAATGCAATCGGCCTTTCTGCCCACCAGTTAATCATGGTTCTCATCTTCTCCTCTCTAAGGACAAGTAGGACAATACCCTTGCTCAGCCCCAAAATACCAAATGCAGCTACAAACCAGCTCATCCTGCATTGCGAAGCAGCAAGTAAAAGGATAACACCTATTAGAAGACTTAAGATCCCTCCTATGTAAAGCCTTTTTCCTCTTTTCCAAAAAGATATATACGACTTCATGATACTTGGCTTTAATAGATAAATAACACCGAAGACCACTATAATTATCCCTAAAAGCTTAACCAGTATGACCATAATCCAGCCTCCTTTCTCGTAACCATCTAACTATCCCTCCGATTTTAAGGTTAACCATTTAATTACGTTGTGTGTAAGCGCTTCTTTAAGCTCTATTCTATCTCTATGGCAAGCTACATACGTCGGTTTGACATTATCTACCCAACTTCCGCAATTTGCATATATTCCTTTCCCCACGGTCTTGAGCTGGCATTTATGTATATGTCCAAAGATAACTATTTTCGCTCCCTTATTTATGTGATTATTTACTGCCTGTTCAAATTCACCAAAATGGCCGCCTCTTATAAAATATTCTTCTGTTGCCGGAGTAATCTTATTTCTTATAAATAAGGCCTCCTGTAGAAAATCATCCAAATTTTCCATTGCCTTTCGTGTCCATTTATCAACATCTGGATGAATTAATCTTTCTAAACTAGCTACGAGTAGAGTAAAGTGTTTACCTGGAGGCCATTTAATTGATTTGAGAGGATTTTTGTAATGATTAAATGTATCGTATTTGTGACCATGTTCGGCAACGATTCTATTTTCAGAATCACGATATTCCAAACATATACCAGCGCCGGCATCTGCAAATTTTACAAAGGGTATATAATCGTGGTTTCCAATTACAAAGGTTACTTTTACTTTCTTCCTTAACGTCAAGAGTCTATTTATAACCTCACTATGCCGAAATATTACTCTATCCAGATCAGCCTGCCACAATTCGAGAAAATCTCCTAAAATAATTAATTCCTGGGCCTGGCTTTCAACAAATTCAAAGAATTCCAGAAGCTCCCTATCGCGGTGAAAATCATCCGTTCTTGAACCATCACCCAAATGTAAATCGCTAATAAATATCTTCATCCTTCGACGCGCTTCATTTGCGTCCCCGTCCCATCTATCCCAAAAGCTACAGCCCAAAAAAATCAGGGGACAAGAAATCAGCAAAATCAGGGGACACAATACCTATTTCTCTATTTCACACAAATCAGGAGAAAAATCAGGGAAAACAAAAAAATCAGGGGACACAATACCTATTTCCAAAAATCAAAAATCAGAAATCAGAAAATCAGGGGACAGGTATAATCATTAATATCTGATAAGTTAATAGATCTTTGATAGACTTATAGCAGCTTAAGCTGCTATAATAGCTCTCAAACCGAGATATTTGGGTCAACTTTGGGGACATGCAGGATAAGAATATCTCTGCTATATTGTGAATGTTGGCCAAACTTGGTAGAGAGTTTCACTAATTAGCTTGATGTAGGGCATAATTTAAGCCTCTACTTATTTAGCAGCCTGTATGTGAGTCTATCCAAGGTTTGGCGTCACCCCAAATATCAAATAAACAGGAGGTGGGGCTATGATATACCTTGGGATAGACATTGGTAAAGACTTCCATGTAGCTGGCTGCATCACTGATGAATCAAAGGTTGTTATTCAACCATTCAAGTTTAAATCTAAGTCAGACGGTTATAAAATGCTCAAAGGACGATTAGAATCAATCACAACTGACAGAACTCAGGTTAAAATTGGCATGGAGGCTACAGGTCATTATTGGATTAATCTCTATGAGCAATTGGCTAAAGACGGCTTTGCCTTGACCGTATTAAACCCCCTGCAAGTCCATGCATTCAGAAATCAGGGAATTAGAGGTAACAAAACAGATTCTGTAGATGCTCTTCTTATAGCCAAGATGCTTCACTTTGGCGATTACGTAGATAGAAAAGCAAAGCAAGATGTCTTATTGTCATTGAGATATCTTACAAGATATAGACACGACTTGATAGAACAGATAACCTCTATCAAAAACAAAATAATATGCCTTCTCGATATAGTCTTTCCAGAATATGAAAGACTTTTTTCTAACGTGTTCGGCAGCGCATCATTAGCGCTTTTGCGCGAAGCCTCTACTCCAGAACAGATACTTAAACTTGACAATAAGAAACTTCAGAGCATCTTAACTAAAAACTCCCATGGTAGGTTTGGTACTAAAGATGTTCCAAGAATAAAAGATACTGCTAGAGATTCCTTTGGTTCTGCAATAGCCGCTGATATATTTGATTTTCAAATAAAACTCACTATATCGCAGATAGATCATCTGACCAATCAAGTCAAAGAACTGGATGACAAAATATCCTTCCTCTACAATAGGTTAAATTTGCCATTAACTACCATACCAGGCATAGGCCCAACAAATGCTGCCTCCATTATTGCAGAAATAGGCAATATTGCTAACTTCAAACATCCAAAAGGACCGGCTACAGCATTAGTTGCCTTTGCTGGATTTGATCCGAGGTTATCTGAGTCAGGTAAGTATAAAGGCCATGCCAAGATGTCAAAGAGAGGCTCTAAATACCTCAGAAAAGCTGTATATCAAACCTCTTTTATTGCAAGCCAAAGAGACCTCATGTTCAAAGCAATTTATGACAAGCAACGCTCAAGAGGAAAAGCCCATCAGGTTGCTTTAAGCCACGTTGCCAATAAAATGCTACATGTTATATGGTCTGTATTGAAAAACAACAAGCCTTATGTGCTTATGATGTCGAATTTAAACTAAAGTTAAATAAAATGGGGTTGACTTATTATAGCTTGTCACAATACCTATTTCTCTATTTAGGTCATCTCTGAGCTTAAATCTTTATCTATCAGCTTATCCTATCCCTGCCCCTTCAAAATACTGATTGTATACCCGATGTGCCTCTTGGGATTCTCTACACGCAATTTGGCAGTAATATTGTTCGCTTTTCTCACCGCCTTGTATCCATATTCCTCAATCAACTGAACAAACCTCTCTACAATCTCTGGATCCTCCGGCTCATTTAACTGCTTTGCTAATCTTTTGCCCCGTTTAACATCTATTTTACTATATTTTTTCTCTAATTCCACCCATAACTGCTGGGTAACTGCTGGTGGCACCAATTCATTTATATAATACTGATTTGACCAGCGATGCCAATACGGCTCTCCGGGTTCTGGGCTAAAACGGTATATCTCTATCAGATTATGCCTTCCAAGCTCCAAAAGGCCATCCACTATAGACTTTACGCTTATGCCATATCTTTCGGACAATCTCTCCTGACTATCAAACCACCACGGCTTTATTGTAGATTTCTGCCGTTCAATTAGTCCGACGAAATAAAGGTATTTTGCCTTCATACTCAAGCGCCTATTCCATCCATACTCCCAAAAGGCAATAGGCAACGCAACGCATTCAGTCTTTGGCTCTGCAAATGGTTTATTCCTGTCACCTAAGCCTAATAAATACGCGCAGTCATTATCTTTATCATATCTAATCAAGGTATATTTACTATCTAAGTCCCTTAATACCCTTTTAACCATCCTAAAATAGGCAAAAGGGTAACGTCTGCCTTCTTTC
>JADHWR010000053.1 GCA_016783355.1 Candidatus Omnitrophota bacterium
AGGAGAATAAATGAGGCGGGTCGATTGTTTGAAATGTAAACAAAAAACTTCTTGTTGTGATTTTGGGGTATGGGTAGATTTGGAAGAAGCTAAAAAAATATTATCCCTTGGATTAAAAGGAGATTTTTATCATCTTGAGGAGGATAAAGGTTTTCCTTCCGGATATAAAGTCGGAACGAGCTATGAAGATAATTGCTGTTCTTTTCTTACTCCGGAAGGGCTATGCGCTATTCACAAAGTTGATTACAATTTGAAACCGGTCCACTGTAGAGAATTCCCGTACGAAAACGGAAAATTATTGTCGATTGCAGACGTATTATGCCCGGTGGTTAAATCAAAAAGAAAACCAAAGAAAAAAACTAGATAGATTAAAATGAATATTTTTGTGGGTAATTTGTTGTTTGAGGCCACCAAGGCGGATGTAAAAAAGCTCTTTGAAGGTTTTGGGAATGTCGATTCCGTGGTGATCGCGATGGAGAAGGAGAAAAAGGCGCCTAAGTCAAGAGGGTTTGGTTTTGTCCAGATGCCTGATCAGCAGCAGGCGCTCGCTGCGATAGCTGCTCTTAACGGCAAGGAATTCATGGGCCGGGTTCTTAACGTCAATCCGGCGCGTCCTAAGACAGAAGCTCATCGGAGGAGTGGGTTGAGGAAGAAGATGCAGCCGAAGTTTGAGGCTAAAGCCGAACAGTATTCCCGGGGAGACACAGAGCAGAAGAAAACTTGGTTTAGTCCGGTTTTTAACAAGCCGGGGACATATAGAGGCGGCAGGCGCACGCGTAGCTATATAAGTCGGCGAGGTTTAGCCGGAATGCAGGAAGAGACTAAGCCACGGCGCGGGAGCCAAGACAATCCTATGCGGTGGCGCAAAAAGAAAGACCAGGCAAAACCTTGGCAGAAGAGTCCGGGTGAGCATAAACCTTGGAAGAAGCCCGCAGGAGAGGCTAAACCCTGGAGTAAAAGCAGTGAGCGTCCGCAAAAATCAAGGTTTAATCCCTCGATTTCGCTCGGGATGGTTCGAGGGAATGGTAAGCGGAGTCGAACCAAAAGCCGCGTAAAATCGGGCGGCTATAAACGATGAAGTTAAAGTTAAATGTATATCCGGTGATTCCGGATATGGACGAGAAGCTTACAGAGATCATCCGGAAAGTAGTGGATAACCGTGCCAAGATTGTTGAGATCCCGAAGATATAGTTCTGGCTGCTGACTTTGATAATTCATCGTTATTTGAGGAAGTAAAGGATATCTGGATTTCTGCCGGCTGACTAGAGGGCAGTCCCCTTAGTGCTGAATATTATAGCTCTGTCGGGGATAGTCTCTATGCTCGCGATGCTTCGAATGATCAGGGAAGTGAGGGAGATTTCAATATTTAAGAAAGGAGCAAGATGGAGAATTTATTCTTAAGCCCTTTAGAGATATCCAATGCAATTAGTGACATCGGAAAGAAGAAAGCAGCCGCACCGATTTTTGAGTTGGTCATCTTTGGAATTTTAGCGGGGATTTATATTGCCTTTGGCGCTAATGTGGCGACAGCAGTATTAAGCGGAGGCACGCTGGATGCGGGCCTGGCCAGGCTGCTTGCCGGGAGCGTCTTTAGCGTGGGGCTGATGCTCGTACTTATCCCCGGTTCAGAGCTCTTTACCGGAAATATCCTGATGGCGATAGGTTTTATCTACAGAAAATATTCTCTGATTAAGGTCTTGCGCAATTGGCTGGTAGTTTATTTGGGTAATTTATTGGGGGCAATGATTATTGCCTGGTTGGCGTTTAAATCCGGCTTGTTTGTTCATTCCGGCGCCCTGACGGCAATAGGAAATGTCGCGGCCAATATTGCCGAGGCTAAGTTAAGTTTAGGTTTTACCGAAGCGCTGTGCCGGGGAATTCTTTGTAATATGCTGGTTTGTTTGGCGGTAATTATGTGCATTGCTTCCCGGACGGTATCCGGCAAGATATTCGGAATCTATTTTCCGATTATGACCTTTGTGGCTTCGGGCTTTGAGCATTCTGTAGCCAATATGTATTTTTTGCCTGTGGGGCTGATGGTAAAGGGCGAATTTGCCTTGAGATTCTTGGATATCTTCAATAACCTGATTCCCGTGACCATCGGCAACATTATCGGAGGCCTTCTGATTGTCTTGCTTCATCCCAAGATTGAAGAAAGAATAGCTGGTATTCTTATAAGACCTAAACCTAGCAAGACCTAAACCTAGCAAGACCTAAACCTAGCAATTTTTCGGGTTAATCGGGGAGGCAAGATAATAGAATATTGATTCTTAATACGGGGGTAGCCAGGGGGTAAGAAAAGATGGAAAAATCTATTTTAGTTATTGATGATGATAGAATGGTAACTTATGCGCTTACTCATTTATTAGCAAAAGAAGGTTATTCTGCTACCACTTCTCAGGACGGCGATGAGGCCTTGGATGAAGTCTTCAGGCAGGAGCGGTTCGATCTTATTATTTGTGATTTAAGATTGCCGGGGATAAATGGGATTGAGGTGGTAAAGAGGATAAAGCAACATCTAAAGTCTAGAAACGAATCCGATGTGCCCGTAATATTTATCACTGGCTATACCGATACAGACCTTCATATCAAAGCTCAAGAGTTAGGCAGGGTAGTTTATAAGCCCTTCGACAATAAGGATCTTCTGGAGAGCATATCAGAATACATATAGGGAGGTCAAAATATGGCCAAGAAGATTTTGATTATTGATGATGATAAGTTAATCGCGATAACCTTGAAGAGATTATTAACTCGAGAAGGATATAGCGTAATTACAGCCCTAAGTGGGGTAAGGGCACTTGGGTTAATTCAGAGATATGATTTTGATCTGATTATGTCAGATATAAAAATGCCGGCCATGGATGGTATAGAAACAGTTAAAAAAATCAGAGATTACTTAGCGCAAAACAGCAAAAAACCAATTCCTGAAATCTTTATCACTGCTTATGCAAAAGAGGATATATATCAAAAGGCCGTGGAATTGAATGCCGCTGGATACATAGAAAAGCCATTTGATATTAAGGCATTGTTGCAAACCGCAAAAGAAGCCATAGAAACTTGACACTGCAGATACGGTAATGTTGGGGAATAGGGCTAAATAGGAAGGAGTTTTGGTGCGCAAGTTATTGTTGGCTTTAGGATTAGTTCTTTGCTTGGATACGGCTTCTTACGCAGCGCCATGTTACGGAACAAGGATGCCGAAAAAAAGAGATTTCTTTGCCGGAACAGAGACCCATTACATTTTCAAAAGATACTTGGAGAATGGCCTCGGTACATTAAGAAGCAAACAGTATCTTTTTCTCCTATCATACGGAATTTATGATTGGTTATCTTTAGATTTAAAAGTCGGCACAGGTAACATCAGACAGCATCCCTCGGGAAGCGATGAGGTTCATTACGCATCCAATTTTGCCGGGGGTTATGGTTTTCGGCTTAAGCTTTATGACCAGCAAGATCTAAAAATGGTTTTTGGATTCCAGCACATCAGCGTTCATCCTGAATCCGTAGATTTAGGAAATGTCAGAAACAAGGCTATCTTAGATGATTGGCAGGTTTCTTTTTTAGTTGCACACGATTTTTTGGGAATTACACCTTATTTAGGAACAAGATGGTCAAGGGTTGACTATATACATCGGGTGGGAAGCACTAGAAAGCGGAGGATGTCAGATTTAACCAAAGACATTGGTTTAATCTTTGGGTTTGATATCCCGGTTACAAAAAAGACCTGGCTTAATCTAGAAGGCCAATTTTTCGACAGCGAAGCCTTGGCGATCAGCACGAATTGTAGTTTTTAATTTAAAAAAAAATGAGTATGTTGTAGTTTACTGAAGAGGGGTTGCGTTGACCGGGAATTCAATGGTTTTATATGGTAAAAATTCTGTTCTGGAGCGATTAAAAACCAATCCTAAGAGCATAAGAAAGGTATTCCTGCAGGATAATTTTACCGCACCCAATATAGAAAAATTAATAAAAGCAAATAATATTTCCACAGAGCATTTATCTTCCAGAGCATTATCCAGAATTAAACCCGCCAAAGACCTTCAGGGGATAGCTGCCAAAATAGATCGGTTTGAATATTCTTCTTTTTATGATTTGTTTAATCAACCCCCCAATGAACAGCCCACGCTTATATTTTTAGATAGAATATACGACCCCCAAAACTTAGGGGCGATTATTCGTACTGCGGCCTGTTTTGGCGGGCTTGCCGTTGTTATTCCCCGGTTTAAGGCCTGCGAGGTTAATGAGACGGTTTTACATGTTGCTTCGGGAGGAGAAAATTATGTTTCTGTTTCCATGGTTTCCAATCTTTCCAACGCGATAATCGCTACAAAGGAGCGGGGATATTGGATTATCGGTGCTGAAGTTAGCGATGATGCCGAAGATATAAATAAAGTCTCTTTGCCATTTCCTTTAGCGATTGTGTTGGGTTCTGAAGGCCAAGGAGTTCGCTATGGGGTAGGTAAACACCTTGATATAAAAGTGCGCATTCCTATGAAGGGGGCAAAACTTTCGTTCAATGTTACTATGGCTTGTGCTATTTTTTGTCATGAGATTTCCAAGCCACGCCCCCAAATTTAGGGACATCCTTTCAGCCAATCGGCAGGGTGTCCCCTGGGAAGTAATTCTTTTGTTTTATTTTTATTCTATCTAATTAGGGGACACCCTTATATTCAGCTGAAAGGGTGTCCCTCGATTGGCTGAAAGGGTGTCCCTGACAAGAGGGGATGCTAAGATGAGACGCAAAAGACAAAAATCACCGGTTAAGCCCGTGCTGAATTTTATCTCCGAAGCAGGGATGCTTAAGCTGGTTAGGCGTTCTGGCTGGTCGGTTCTGGGGATAAAAAATGTAGAATCTGTTGCTGAGCATAGCTTCAGGTGTGCGGTGATTGGTTACGCATTAGCTCGCATGGAGAAGGTGCCTCCTTATAGAGTATTATTGATGGCCCTTTTTAATGATATTCAAGAGGCGCGCATTACGGATTTACATAAAATGGCTCAGCGTTATATAGACGGACAGAAAGCTGAGGATGAGGCTTTCTGTGAGCAGATTAGTTCTTTGCCGGAGAGCATAAAAGGGGAGTTGGCAGATATGCGCAGGGACTATAAGGTTCAGAATACCAAACAGAGCGTTGTTGCTCGCGATGCTGATATTCTGGAGTGCTTAATTCAGGCAAAGGAGTATTATGAATATGGATTTTCTCAGGCAACTAAATTTATGAAAAAGGCACCGCGCTTCCTGAAGACAAAAAGTGCGCGAGCGCTCTGGCAGCTGGCAAGAAAGACAAATCTGAACGATTGGTGGATAAAATTGACCGAGTTCAAACGCTAACAATTAAGGACAAAGGAGAAGCTAAAATGCTTGGCGATTCTTTTTTAAAACAGAGACTAATACAAAAAAAGAGCAAAAGGACTTCAGGATTAATTATCGGCTTAATACTTTTTGCCAACTTTATTTACCCCGTGCAAAGCGAATGCTCAATGATTCAAGAGGATTGGTTGAAAACAGTGGTTTTAATAGAGCAGGAAGCCAAAAACGAGAAAGGTCAATCCCAAATCATACCTATTGGCACAGGATTTTTATTACGCAGTGAAAGAGGATTTTATTACGTGGTTACTTGTAAGCATGTAGTGAGGAAAAAGGGCAGGCTTAATAAGGAGGGATTATTCTATCGGTTAAATACAAGATCATTTATCGATGACCCCTTTCATCGCAGGTCGATAAATGCATTATTGGAGGAATTAGAGGTTGATTATTTTTTACATCCCGATGATCGCGTTGATATTGCCGTATTTCCAATTAAGGTAGATGTGCGAAAAGATGATATCAAGTTTGCAACATTTAGCATTTTTGAGGAGTTAGAAAATATTTATCCCGGAGAAGATGTCTTTTTCATCGGATATCCCATTGGAACAGTGCTTTCTGAGAGAAATCAGCCCGTGGTTCGCAATGGAATAATTTCTCGCAAAAATGAAGATTTTAGATTTCTAATCGAAGGAGCAAGCTTTCCCGGCAATAGCGGCAGCCCCGTAATCACAAAAAGCCTACCCTACACATATAATCGTGAAAAAAAATTATTTAATCTCAAAGAAGTCAAGCAGGCGCGATTTATCGGTATAATTTATCAACAAATTCGCTACAGAGAATCAGCGATCAGCCCGCAGACAGGGAATGTAAGGGTTATTTTTGAAGAAAATACCGGCCTTTCTAAGGTTATACCATCCAATTTTATTAAGGATATTTTAGAGTCCGAACCTGTGAAGGCTTACGAAAAAAGAGAAGCAGGAAAAAGATTAAAACATTAGGCTAAGCGGTAGAGATCCCCAGGTCGGATCTTGAGAATCCACTCAAAAAGCGGTAAAAATCTCTGTAATCATTAGGCTAAAACGAGTTTCCTAACAGCCTACACTATATATTAAGGTAAGAAAGGAAGACAGGAGGATGGTATGAAAAGAGTGATTTTGGTAGTTTTAAGTATTTGTTTTTTGGGGACATTGTGTGGTTGTGCTGCAGTTTTGCTCGGTGGAGCCGTGGCCGGTGGGATGGCGGTTAGCAAAGATACGGCAAAGCTTGAGACAGATACAAGCTTTCAGCGCGCCTGGACAGTAACCTATAATACCTTGCTGGAAATGGGGGAAATAAGCTTAAGAGATGAAGACGCCGGTGAAATTGAGGCAAAGATTAATGACAGCGACGTTACCGCACAAATTATTCGCATCACGCGTAAATCAGTAAGGATTGAAATAAAAGCAAGAAAGAACCTCATGCCCGAAGTAGGCTTAGCAGTAGAAATTATCAATAAGATTAACAGAAGGCTATAAAATTCCGATACCGCTCAGCCCTTGAGATTTATCCCGCCTTCGCAGAAGACCACGGCCTAAAGGCCTTAGGATGAATGCGAAGAAAGAGCTCACTCGGCGGGATAACCCCGACAGCAACAAGAAAATGTGGGACAAATTTTCGCAGTGTTTTGCTGTCGGGGTCAATAAAGGTACCACGGGCATGCCTGTGGGGTTGTTTTCCATTTGATATCGATGGCTGTCCGAAAGAAGATAGTATATAAGTCTAGCTCGTTCACGAAAGGGCCGGGCGAACGAAGCGAGTACTTATCTGCTAGTATTAATTTAAGTTACATCTTTGCAAAAAAGACAATAGAATTCAATAAGTTAGAATAATAAAATAAGCATCATATTTTAAAAAGACGATCGCGATTTGTTGCGTTTGTATTGAGAAATTTGCTAAACTTTGTGATAATTTTGCAGGAAAAATTTTTGTTTAAATTTTTGTAGCGAACCCCCAGAATTACATAAAAGGCAGAATAATAAAAGATAAAGATATTTTTTTAAAAAATAGCAAAATTTTGCAAATTTAATTTTTTCGTCGCTGAATAAGTACAATTGGGTGTAAAAAAGGAAAATAAAGATTATTTTTAAAAAAAAACTTGACAAACTACAAGAAATTGATATAGAATACTCCACGTCCATTGGTAGGGGGCAACCTAAAAAGTAGATTAATATTTTTTTAAATTAGAATATTCCCACCACATCATTAAGAGTGCATGGGCTGGCGAAATAAAAAACCTCATTTTAATATTTCCAAACCGAAATATTTACTAGTTTTAGTATTTCCCCTACTATTTTCTTTTTTACTTATTAGTGCCACTCCGCATATCTGGGCAAGAGCCCTGACAAAAGAAGAAAAGCAAGAAATTAACTCCCTCTACAAAGAAGCCCTAAGTTGTTATTCTCAGAATGACCTCTATGGGGCGGAAGATATCTTTCGCCAAATCCTAAGCATTGATCCCGAGCAAAAGAAGGCACAAGTCTTTATTGATAAGAAAA
>JADHWR010000054.1 GCA_016783355.1 Candidatus Omnitrophota bacterium
GGACTAGATAACTCAGGCTCTTTCCCACACCTGTGCCTGCCTCAACCAAAAGATACCTATTTAACTGAATCGCCTCCTGAATAGCATTGGCCATTTGAATCTGCTGGGGCCGAAATTCATAATTTGGCAAATGACTAGCCATTAATCCTTCTTGTTTAAATATATCATTCAGATTCATATCAAACACTCTTGCATTTGCATTTAGAGAACACACCTGTAGATGCAGATAGCGCTACTTTGGTCTGACTACTTTATTTCTTGATAAATGCCTTGATAGGCAAGCTCTGTTTTATTTATCCTGATAAACAATGTCTGGATTACCCTTGCATTTTGCTTAAGCCTAAGCCCCTGGGGATTCTCAACTACTAATATAAATTCGCTCTTCCCCCTAAATCCCGCATCCCATACTCCGTTTTGCGTAAACACACCCATCCTTAAAAGAGAGCTTCGCGGAAAAGCGATAACCACTAAATCATCTGGTAAATTCAAATACTCATTGGCCCTAATCTTGTAAGTCCCTCTCTTTAAATTCCACCAACCAAATTTATCCTGCGGATTTTTCTTCTCGGGCTTAACCTCTTTTGCCTGAGGGATCACTCTCTCTTTATTAGAAAAATCTAGAGCACCGGGACGGATAAATTCAAAAACACTACCCGCAGTTAAATCAAATCCATTAGGAGTAAGCTGAATATCCAGATTTAGATAATTAGTAATCAGCTTTTTCTGTTCTATGAGTTCTTTGATCTCTTGACGATTAAGCATGCATACCTCCTCCAGCAAACCCCGTTAGAGAACTTCATTCTCTAATCCTAAAGGATAGACCTTCCTATTCCTATTTAAGGAAGGGTCTAACGGGCAAATCCCCATTGTTCATATTTTATAATTTCCTCAAGGCTTAATCTACCCTCGCGCCCCGTGGATTATTTAGACATTACACATAACTTATCTCTAATATTCTTTAACTTACCGAAGCATATAAGTGTGTCCCCGAGAAGAATTTTGGTATCTGCTGAAGGATTAGGGATTATTTCTTCACCCCTCTCCATAGCCAAAATTAAAATATCAAACTCTTTTAGCCCTGAGTCAAGAAGCGTCTTTTCCAAGATTGGACTATTTTCACAAATTTCAATTTGAGAAATACCGTACCCCCCCGTAACAACCATAAGTTCTTCAAAGGATACGGGCTTAATAATCTCTTTTTTTACAATATGCGACCTTAAAGCATCGGTCAACTTCGTGGCAAGTCTTGTATTGGTAAAAATCTTATAAAAGACATATAAGCCAACGGCAATAATTGCTAAATTTATCCATGGCAATAAATGTGATGGAACAACCGAATGCAAGAAGGGAATGGTAAATTTAGGTATACTGATATCTGTTCTTAATGAATTGGCAAATGTGGCAATCAGGGTAACCAAACCCGCGTGGCCTAAAACAATAAGCACCGAGGCAATATGTCGCCTTTGAATATTGCCGGTAATCAACTCTGATTCCTTGGTAGTAAATCCTGTTCCGGTAAAGCAGGATAAAGCCTGGAATTTTGCCAAAGACCATTCCAGGCCAGTCAGCTCAAAGGCAATAGCGCCTATTCTCACAATTATAAATGATATAATCAGAATGCTAATAAAGAGTAATAAATTCATAAATTCCCTCCTTTTGCTCTCCTCCTCAATACCACTTTATAGTTAACTCAGGAAAAAAAACAAAGCAGGTAGAAGAAGAATAAATAGAATTAACAAGAGGAATGATAAAGGTAAGAAGAACATAGCTTTACCCCATAGATCTCCAATATTTCTTCAGTTGCTTCCTTAACTGCCCCACCATCTCCTTGGTTTCCTTTATTCGCGAATCTCCCGAAGGAGGCGATATTTCTTCTAGGCCACTTAAATCTATATCCAATTCTAATAGGCCGGAAATTAAGGCTGACCAGGCAAAGGGCAAAACAGCTAAATTGTAACCAGAAAGCAGAAGATCAATACTTGCGCCTTCTGTAAATTTTCTGGATATTTGATTAACCTGCTGACCAATCATTTTGAATCCTTCTAGGGTCAGGCCTAAGTTAGTCAATTCATCTAAATAGTGGGGGTCGGAACCTCCGTATCTGATGATAAATTCGGGCTTAAACTCATAGGCCAGAGGAAAAATTACCTCTTCAAAAAGATACTGATAGGCCTGATTGCCAGCGCCAGGGGAGAGAGGAAGATTTACTGTAAATCCCTCTCCCTTGCCGCTACCAATCTCAAAGATAAAGCCGGTGCCTGGATAAATCGTCCTGGGGTCTTGGTGCATATCAATAAATAGGACCTCTGGGTCCTGATAAAAAATCTCCTTTGTTCCATTGCCTGCATGAGCATCGGTATCCAGGACGAGAATCCTTCTCAAATTGTATTTTTGTTTAAGACTCCTAACGCAGATAGCTACATCATTGTAAAAACAAAATCCTTCTCCATAATTTGGCTTGGCATGATGCATGCCGCCGCCAACACCAATTACCTTACTGAATTTTCCTTGAGCAACTAATTCCCCTGCCAATAAAGAAATCCCTACGATAATCCTTGCTCCCTTTTCTACCCCGCAAGGGATACAACCAGTCATGGGATTCAGGTTATCGCTACTAACGTATTGAAAAATATTTGATCGGGCTGTTCCTTCGGAAGCAGCCTTAATCGCCTCAATATAGTCTTTGCTGTGGACTAATTTAAGGATCTCATCTGTTGCCGGTTCGGGCTCGATCCTCTCAAATTGATCTTTAGAGAGGGCGTGCTTGGATTTAAAAAAATTGAAAAACTCACTGAACCTCTCACCGGTAAAAGGATGACCTTCTCCAAAATCGTATCTTTCTAAATCCTGATGATATAAAATTGCTGTTTTCATAAGTGAGGACATAACTTACGGAGCGATAGCGAACGTAAGTTATGCGCTCATTAAAAATGTAAAGTCATACCATCATAAGCAGCAACTACCTCAATACCTAACTCTTTAGTCAACTCTTGCGCAAGGAGATGGGGCTTAGCCCGCAACATAGTCATACCAAAATGGGTAAGCACTGCTTTCTTGGGTTTTGTCTGACTAATAATCTGTTTAGCATCAGAAAGACTAAGGTGTTCTATTTCCGGGCGAGGCTGATAAAATACTACAGAGATTATTAACACATCGGTTGAGTAAAAATCCTTAAGTTCGGGAAAATATCTTGTATCCGTTAAAAGAGACACGCTGGTTTTGCCTATTTTGAATTTTATGCCGTAGGTCTGCACGGGATGCAGATGTTGCCTTGAAGTATGAAAGAGAAATTTACCCATTTTATAGGTCGAATTTCCTTTAAGCGGCTCTATCTTTTCGAGCAAATTACGAGCATGCTTTAAGATAACCGGGTCTTCATTCAGGGCATCCTTAGGACAGAAGAGAATCCCTCTTTTCTTTTGTCCGCCTTCAGTCATTGCCTCAATCATTACATTAATATCACTGCAGTGATCTAGGTGCCGATGGCTAAGGATAATCGCGTCTAACTTAGAAGGGTCTAATCCTAAAGGATAGACCTTCCTATTCCTTTTAAGGGAATGGTCTAATCCTAAAGGATAGACCTTCCTATTCCTTTTAAGGGAATGGTCTAATCCTAAAGGATAGACCTTCCTATTCCTTTTAAGGGAATGGTCTAATCTCGGGCGGCTTTTATTACACTGCACAATGCTTCCCGGGCCAGGGTCAATCAAAATATTCTTAGTCAAGGCAGAGATCCAAATTCCCCCGGAGGCGCGCAGTTGTTTAATCATCACAAAACGCGCACCCGCTGTCCCTAAAAATTTGATAAACCCCTCATCCTTATTAAAATTCATTCTTTGCTCAAGGAATTTAATCCCGCTCCTTTAATCGCGTCCAGACGAGCGCCCAAAGACGCGGGATGAATCCATTCGCAGTTTTGGACATCTAGCTTAATCGCAAGCTCAAATCAATAATCGTCCTAACCAAAAATGATTTCAAAAATAATATTGCGAGAAATGCAATGATTGGCGAGATATCAATGCCAAAGCGGAAGCTTGGGGGTAATAATTTTCTTATCGGATTAAGTATTGGCTCGGTTGTCTTATAGAGGAATTGCACTATTGGGTTATAAGGATCGGGGTTTACCCAGCTAATCAAGGCACGGATAAGAATTAGCCAATACAATAGCGTTAATATGACATCCAGCATCCTCGCAAATGCGGATAATAAATTAGATAAGGCGAACATCTCCGCGACCTCCTCAGCTATTTCTTACCAAAGCGCTTTCTCTCTGCTAATAAGATAATATCTCTTAATTCCTCAACGTTGCGTGCATTCAGCCAATTCTGATCAAATTCGTGCTGTTGACAGATTTGAGCAATCGCCGCTAAGGCTCGCAGGTGAAAATTGCGTTCATCCTTTGTACCTACCAAAACAAACATCGCATGAACAGGCTCTACCGATTCAACAAAGATAATCCCTTTCTTAGCCCGAACTAAAAGGATGTCAAATTTATGCTCTCCAGGCACTATAATATGTGGTATAGCCAATCCCGACCGAATAATTGTACTGGATTCTTTTTCCCGTTTAATAAAGGATTGGGTTAATTTCTCTACCTTAATGCCCAAATCCTGGCTCAGAATAGAACTGACTTGTATGAAAAATGCTTCCAAAGTCAAGGGATCTTCTAAATCCATAATCTTGCTTTCTTTAATCAGGTGATCGAATTTGTCCTCAACAATATTATCCCGTTCTCTTAAAATCCCCTTCAACTCCTTAGGTAATGTTCCCGAGGTTAATTCTTTATTGATGATGCGCTCAATTAAATGAATAAGCGCGTATTCCTTTTCTACCTTAAGAGCCACATAGCCCAAATACCAAACTAAGCAGGCAGCAATAAATAGACTACTTAGAGAGAGAATTAATTGGCCCATTTCTACCAGCAAAAAACCGCCTCCCAGAATTCCTAATATCTGCATGCCTGGATAAAGAGGAGATTTAAATTTGGGCTGGTAATTCTTTATTTTGCTCTCCCGCATAATGATTACGGCAAGATTTGCCAAAATATAAAGCAGGATTAACAGTGCGGAAGCGATCTTGACCAAAAACTCTAATTCCAAAAACAATATGGCTGAGACCATAAATATACCCGTAAATAATATAGAGTAATGCGGGGTATTAAATTTGCTATTTATTCTCTCTAGAAAAGAAGGTAAAAGCTTATCTCGGCCCATTGCCATTGGATAGCGCGAGGCAGACATAATTGCTGAATTGACAGTGGAAATAAATGCCAAGAGCGCGGCGAAAGCCATTACATACATTCCAGGAGTTCCCGAAAAGACCTTAGCGCCATCAGAAATCGGCGTTAAGGAGAAATGAAGTTTATCCGCGCTACATAAACCCGTTGTAATAAATACCACTAAGGCATAAATAATCCCTACGATAATCAAAGAAAGAATCATTCCTAGAGGAATATTGCGGCCAGGATTCTTCACCTCTTCAGCCACTGAAGCAACCTTAGTTAAACCACCGTAAGAAATAAATATTAAACCGGCAGTGGCGAAGACCGGACCAATGCCCTGCGGCGCGAAAGGTATATATCTCTGAATATGGATAGAAGGAAAACCAAAGATTATATAAAAAATAAGTGCGGCAAACAAACCAGTAACCACAATCACCTGTGTTCGCGCTGCCTGTTTTATGCCGACAAGATTCAGGGTAATAAAAAGTAAACAGAGCCAAAAAGCAAAGGTTTTTATCGGAATAGCGGGAGTTACCAACTCACAATAAGCTGCCATGCCAATAAGGGCAAAAGCGCCTTTAAGGCTCAGAGAGAACCAGCTACTGACTCCGCTAATTACTCCTACAGCAAAACCCATACTTCTGCTAATATAAAAATAATCTCCCCCTGCCCGAGGCATTGCCGTAACGAGTTCGGCTTTACTAAGCATTGTCGGCACTGCCAAAAAAGAAGCTATTATATAGGAAATAAACAAAGCTGATCCCGCCCCGACTGAGGCAATACCTGGCAAAACAAATAGCCCAGAACTAATCATTGCGCCTGAGGCAATACAAAAAACATCCAAGAGCCCAAGATCCTTCTTTAATCTTATCTGCATAGTTTTTGGCTTTTATTTATTGCCCTCATGTTACCACAGGAAAGAATCAATAACAATGATTTTAAGAATTGGGAAGATATTTACTAAGAAAATTGTCCAGTTTAAATTGATATTCCTTTCTAGCCATAAAAATTGCCTCATTATGCGTACCCTGCATCTGATAGAATTCCTTCGGTTCTGGCGCAGCCTCAAACAAGTTCCTACCCAACCTAAATGGAATAATCTCATCCTCCTTGCTGTGAATTACTAATTTAGGTGTAGTAATACTTCTTATCTTTGTTAAGGCATCATATTTAATACTAATCATCCATTTTATGGGAAGATAAGGAAATAGTTTCTTTCCCATATCATAGGCAGAGGTAAATCCGCTCTCGGCAATGAGAACAGCCGCCTTAACCCTGGAAGCCAAATCAATGGCTACATTTGCTCCGATTGATTTGCCATAAATTACAATCGCTTCTCTGTTAACATCTTGGCGGCTAAGCAGGTATTGATAGGCAGCTTGGGCATCTTGATATAGCCCCTGCTCAGTCGGACTTCCCTGACTTCTTCCATAGCCGCGGTAATCAAAAATAAATACATTTAAATTAAGTTTATTGAAAAGCTCGATAATTGCAAGGCGATGACTGATATTGCCTGCATTCCCGTGGCAGAAAAGCAGGGTCCCGCGGGGATTCTCAGTGGGGATAAACCAACCATTTAACCTTAAGCCATCCTCGCTTCCAAAGAAAGCTTCCTCGTATCTAAAGCCGAAGTTAGCGGGGGTAAATACAATTTGCTTGGTCGGGTAATAAATTCCTTTCTTCTCAAAATACTTTAAATATATAAAGGTAGAAAAAGAAAATATTAATATTAGTAGGGAAATTCGTCCCAGCATCGTTAATAATAATTTTTTAAAGCAATATAAGCTAATTTTTTGAAATTTACCCCGTTAGAAGTCTGCAGCAAAGACATAGTAGTCACCTTTGGCGATTTACCCCGTTAGAGAACAAAATTCTCTAACGGGGTTTACTTCTAATGGGGTTTATCCTTATACCTCTCCCAAAGTTTCCTTAAATCAGAAGGAAGAGATTTGCCGATCAGCAATCCTATATAAACAAGCAGAGAAAATTGCCAGCAATCATCCGAACCGATAATCAGACCCGTCTCAACATCCTCCTTTTTTTCCAATTCCTGCTTAAAATATACCCTTGCTTTTTCTAATCGGCCTTCATAAATATCTAGGCTGGAAATCTCATGGTCATACTTTAAAGAAGGAAAGGAGGCGCCCCTCACCAGCAAGAACGTCCTTACCATATCTGCATTTACCTGGTAGTCTTTTTCAAAGTCAAATCCTTCAAATTGGGGCATATCTTCGGGCAGAATGATTGCTGGTCGGTGTACCATAACCTTGCCTCGACGAACGACTGTATCTCCTAAATTTATTGTTGACTCAGCCAAAAAGATATAGGGAATGGTTGTCGTATCGAAAGTAGAAAGATAAGAAATCCTAGATTTGATAATTGCTGTCTTCGCAAGCGCCTTATTCCACTTTTCTTCTAAGTCCATATTAAATG
>JADHWR010000055.1 GCA_016783355.1 Candidatus Omnitrophota bacterium
TTGTATCAAAATATAAACCCTCTAATCTCGCCTTTCGCCGGGCTAGCCTTATCTTTAATTCTTTAAGATTGTGTCCGATTTTTTTAATTTTCGGATTATTAAGTATATCTCGAGCCTGATCGGTAAAATCTCCATCTCCTAATTCAGCAAAAATCTTCTCCTTCACCGCAAAAAACGCAAGTTGTTCATTGCCGTAAATTAAAATCAATTCTTTTATATCCCTGAATTCGCAAAGCCCTTTTACTCGATTCATACCCGCAGCAAAGCCTTCACCTTGAGTACTAATCGCAATTCTCGCAGGATTATCTTCGCAAGACAAAGCGCGAAGCAGACTCCTAAACTCTAACTGCCTAAATATCTTATATAATGCAGAATTATCGGGATCCTTAAGTTTTAATTTATCTAAATCAAATTCTAACTTGATGTCTTCTTTTAACTTAACAATGCTACGATTTAATGAAATCTTTTCTATATTTTCTCTTAGAGCCTGCTGTAATCTTTGTGGTTTTATCTTTTCAAGATTGGCTAAGATACCATCTATAGAGTCAAAATCCTGAATAAGTCTGATCGCAGTTTTCTCACCAATGCCTTTAACCGGAGGAATATTATCTGCTGCATCCCCGGCAAGAGAGATAAAATCAATCATCTGACTTGGTTTAATAGCAAAGCGGCCCTGCACCCCTTCTGAATCATAGATTGTACCTTTATCCTTATATGGACTAAAAACTACGGTGTGCTCATTTACTAATTGCAGAATATCTTTATCGGGACTGATAATCGTTACATCTAAGTCGTTTTGTCTAGCTTTTTTAACTAAGCTGGCAATAAGATCATCGGCTTCAAATCCGGCTTTCTCATATAGGACAATGCCATAAGCCTGGATGATCTGTTTTATGACCGGTATCTGAGTAATTAAGCCTTCGGGCATGGGGGGGCGCTGCATTTTATACTCGGGGAACTTACGCTGGCGAAAGGTATCCCGTGACACATCAAAACAAACCCCTAGATATTCAGGCTTATTCTGTTTTAAAATCTTATTTAAAAAATTTATAAATCCGAAAATGGCATTGGTCGGCTGGCCATAGGAAGTAGCCAGTCCCTTTAAGGCATAATAGGCACGGTAACAAAAGGCGTTGGCGTCGATCAAATATAGCTGGGGTCTACTCATTGAGTTTCTAAATTGGCTTTTAAACCCCGCCTTTGGTGGGGTTAAAAAACATTGAGATCGTGTGGATAGATAGTAAAATCAACTGTTTTTAAGGTTTGGGGTAATCCCGGCGGCTATCTTGTCCAGTTAATGCTTTGGCTCTTGAAGGTTATCCTGCTGGGAATAACTCATTGTACTTCAAAAAATGCTGTCTTCCGACAATATTAGCCTTCTCTGTTAGAATAAAGATTAGGATAATTAGGATCAATCCCTAAGGCGGATAAATAAACTTCTTCCGCCATATCCAGCTCCCCCTTGCTTCATAAATAATCCCCGAGCCATTGTAGCGATTACGAAATTAGGGTCTAGAGCTATCGCCTTCTGGTAACAAGCCATTGCCTCATCCAGACGTCCTTGGCGTTGGAGTTGAAGACCTTGTTTGCGATAAAGCTGTGCTTCTTCTTGAAAAGGAGTTAATTCCGCTGCGGAAAATAGGCAGAATAAAATACAAGGAAAAAAGAATATAGGAATATCTTTCCTTGTTTTTAATTGTAACATGTTTGATTGTAGAATACAAGATAAAAATAAAAAAGTCAAGTGGAATCCATTCACCTTCACAATATGATGATCAAGAAAAAATTATTGAGTCTCCTGAAAACTTATATCAAGGCAGGCATATTTAACGCGGGGTGCCCAACCTTGGTGAGAAAATCCAAAAGTTGCTCTGAAGTCGTAACTTGCGTTTCATCAGCAATTTTCTCCAATAAATCTGGCTGATTCAAATCCGCGCAGCGTTGTATTAATTTCTCGCCTAAGCTCTCTTTTAATTCTTTAGGCATCCAGACAATTCGAGTGAAACCGCCGTCCGCAGAAATAAATTTTTTACTTAAGATGTAGAGTCTACCTATCCCCAAAAATCCTGGAGTTTGTAGCCCTCCCCCTACGGAACCCGCCAGAGTAGTAAAGGTCATACCACAAGGGGTCATGCCTGAATAGTCACGATGGACAACCATAAAGCCATTTGCTTCAGGAATAATCGCCACAATACACTCAAAACAACCACAGGAACTTTGAGGATTATCCATCAGTGAATACATACTAACTTTACTTACAGATTTATTTGACTTCTCATAGACAAAATCATTAATGTTCTGCCACTGGCCGAGCCTCTCCTCAAGCATCTTCCCTTTTGCTACTGGCTGGTTTGGACCAGTAGGAGTAATTTCATAGCATGCCTTGGCATCAAGCCAGGAATAAGCACCGCAAAGACCTAGGCGCTCAGGTGTAACAATACAAACATGATTTGGGGCAAACGATTGACAAAGCATACAACTGTAAAATGTATCTACACTTTCATCGGTCATTCCGCTAATCCTCTGATCTCGCTCATCATATGTTTTTTTTGCTTGCGCTAATAGCTTTTCTATATCCGACTGCCGTGTATATAATTTTATCTGAACCTTATCCACAATTGCACCATATTCTTTATGGAGCATCGCATGTAAAAATATCCCGAGGTGCTCCAGGCGTAAACCTTTATTATAAGCCTGTTGGTTTATTCTTATCCAACACATATCCCGTTGACCAATATGCATAATGCCCATTGCATAGTTTGTATAGCGGTGTATTTGGCGCTCTAAAACCGGCTCGAAGTCAATTTGCATCTTTCGCCCAGCAACCTCAACAATAATTGCCAGGGGCATTGATTTATTACCCTTTTCTAATTGGTCGATATCTGGACCAATAAGCTCAACTTTTCCGTCCTCAACTTCTTCAGAATCCTTTGATCTAAGATATTCAAAAGCCAAAGATTTCTTCCCACCAAACTCTACATGCAACTGCTCTTTTCTTACGCGTTCTCCCTCAAAAGCAGCAGCATAGGGTATAGGGATAGGAATCTTGGTAACGGTTATCTTAATTCCTCTTAGCTCAACACCCCGCGATACAATCTTTTTATGATCCAGCTCCCTAATTAATGCTTCGTAGGTTGTAATTCCGGAAGGCTTAATTTCCGGAATCTCAGTATCAGCAATTATGGGAAAACCCATATTAATTGCGCCAGCCCCAGTAGCATATTTTAAATCATCCAATTCACCTAAAACCAAACCAAAGGCAAAAACCCTCTCTTTCGTATACAACAAACACTTCTTTGCCTGGCCTGCCTTTAATCCACCAAATGTAAGTGCTGAACGAATTGCCCAATGCAAAGGATAGATTGCCGAAAGGGTATCCCTACCATAAGGAACAATATAATTATCCCAACCCATCTGCACATTCTCTTCGATTAGTTGATCGATTATTGAACGGCCAGCAACATTTGAGCCGGCAAAAATAAGAATGTTTCTTTCCTGTAGTTGTCGTACAATCTCAACCGCTGTTTGGTTATCCGGCGCTGCACCTAAGATTGCCGCAAACCCAGGCATGCGACCATCAACCAGTTGAATCCCCAGAGAACGCATAATCGTATCAGTAAAGAAGCCGACACAATCCTTCTGTGGCTCCTGGCCATAAAGATAACGTATAGCCATAATTATTTCTTCAGCCAGAAGAGTGGCAATTCCCGCATCAAGGGCATCACCCAAATAAGGAAGCCAGATGTTTTCTGTAGGCACAATGGGCAATAACGATTTAGCATGCTCCAGTATCACTCGGGCATCCTTCAAAGTCTTTGCCTCTATTCCCATTAGTGTATTAGCCATCGGCAGAAAAAAAGCGGTCTCGGGAAAGCCGATATTTTGCGATTCCGATTTTTCCTGGACTGCTTGATTTAAGGAATCTTCAGCCTCTTGGACTATTCTTTTTGCCCCCCGGATAACCGATGCGGCAACAATCTTAGACATAAAATCCTCCTTCTAAACTATAAAATAAAAACCTCATCCTTATGTTTAACTAAATCTAATACCTTAGCGTAGCTAAACGTCTCCGAAACCAATTCATTCTTAATCGAAGTAATATCTGTTCCTTCTTTGATCAGCCTTAAAAACACTCCGCAATTACTTATATCGCCAATAGCAATCATCCCCACCAGATGATTCTTATCTAATACAAACTTTTTGCAGATATTGCGTTTTTCATCAAAAAGAACCAGCTCTTCAAGCTCCGGATTCTTTGGCCTGGTTATTCCCATAGAAATCGCTGGCAGGTCAAAGAATCCGATAGAGTTCATCGTCATTGAACCATCATATTTGAGATTCTCCCCAATCATATTCAATCCCGATATTCTACCCTGCTCAATAGCATTCGGCCAGAGGGCGTTAACTACACTATTTTTGTAGACAAGATCAAAGGTTTGCGCTACATCACCAGCAGCGAATATATTAGGAATACTGGACTTCATATATTGATCAACGAGAATACCTTTATCTAAATTTAGTTGTGTATCTTTAATCAAATCTGTGTTCGGGTTAACTCCTTTGCCAACAACAAGAATTGAACAGGCAATAACCTTTCCGCTATCCAGCCTTACTGCCTTTAAATCTCCATTGCCTAAAATTTCTACGATGTCCCTTGCGGTCATAATTTCAACACCTGCCTCTTGGAATTTCTTCATAAATAAGCCAGCTCCTTTTTCATCAAGCATCTGGGAAAGAACAAATTTTGATTTCACAATTATCTTCAACTCCTGTCCCCTTTTTAGCAGGCCGTAGGCTGCTTTAAGGCTGACTAAACCGCCACCCAAAATACAACTGGAAGAAGAACTGGGTACTAAATTTAAAATCTCCTTTGCATCCCTTATTGTCCTTAATCCAAACACTCCTTTTTTCTTGAGTCCTTTTAGATCAGGGGGGAACTTAGAAGATGCACCTGTAGCAATAAGCAACATATCGTAACCTAATGAAGTTTTATCCTCGAATTTAATTATATTTTTCTTTGGTTCTACCTTAACTACCTTTTTGTTGAGAATTAAATTCAGATTATTTTCTTTATAGAAATCCTCTGGGCGAAAAACTAATTTTTCCTCGGGGATTTCTCCCGCTAAGAAATAGGAAATAAGACAACGACAATAAGAATGGTAATCCTCTTCAGAGATAATCGTAATCTTACTCTTCTTATCCTTTTGGCGGATTGCTTCCGCCGCAGAAATGCCCGCTGCAGAATTTCCAATGATCACAAAATTTTTCATCTCACAGCTTCTTTATGATCCTATCCAGATCAACATGTTTATTTATTATTCTCTTTACTGCCTCTATCTTTTCTTTATCCTTAGGCCTTATCTTTACCATTAAGTCATGAATACAGGATGCAACGCTATAGGTATCGCCCTCAGCTAAAAGAATGGGTATCTTGGTTTGCTTGACCAGATTCATAATTGTTTTATGAGGAAGGAGGTTACCGGTCAAAACAATCCCGGAGATATGAACCTCCTTAGCAGATCTGGCAAAATAACATCCCAGTGAAGCTAAAATCATATCCTCGCGGTCGCCCGGCGTAATCAGCAGCGTTCGATCAACAAAATAATTTAAGGCATTATGCGGTTCCATCGCACCCACCACTATCTTTTTAACCAAATTATTCAGACCTTCCCTCCCCGATAGTAGTTTAAAATTTGTTTCATCCAATATCTGCTCAACCGAGGGATAGGACAAAAGCGGAAGATAGGGAATAACCCCTAAAACATCAATACCCTTCCTTTCTAAACCCCGCCTAATCATCCTATTTACCCTTGGGAATTTCTCCGGTAAAACCTTATTGATGATTACTCCGAGGAGCTGAACCTTTTCTTTCTCAAAAAGTGATTTATTCAAAACAATCTCATCAATCGGCCGACCAATTCCGCCAGAGGAAATTAAAATAACCTTTGCCCCTAATAATTTGGCCACATAGGCATTAGAATGATCAAACACAGAACCTACTGCCGCATGACCCGTACCTTCAATCACCATCAGGTCTTTATCCTTAGCAATTCGGGAAAAGGATTTTTTAATCAGACTGGTTAGCCTTTGTTTGTCTGGATTTAGGATAAACCGCTCAGTAAAACCCTTTTCTACAGCAATCGGACTCATATCCTTCAATGCATATCTTATCCCCAGAGACTCAAAAAATCTCTCCATGAGAACTGAATCCTCATCTACCTTATCTCCTCCTTCTTCTAAATAGCGTTGGCCGATAGGCTTGATAAAGCCGATTTTTTTAAATCTCTCCTTGAGATTAAAAATCAAACCTAAAGCAACTGTGGTCTTACCGCTATTCTGTTTTGTTGCTGCTAAGAAGATTTTCTTCATCTGCTTCTTTCCAGATAATTGCCCCCGTAGGACAAGCTCTCACGCAAGCCGGCTCATCCTCATCCTTGCATTTATCGCAACGTATGGGGATTTTGCTTTTCAGATTTGGCCGAATTGAACCATAGGGACAAACCATTACGCACATCCAACATCCTACGCAGCGAGCCTCATCATGTAATACCATATTGCTTTCCTGATCATAAACTAATGCGCCGGCCATACAGGCATCAACGCAAGGGTGCTCTTGGCAATGGCGACAGGAATTGGGAAAGTTTTTATCACCTGACCGATGAATCTTCTTCCGCGGTAGAGATAACATCTCCTCCTTGAGCGCTTTAAATAAATCCTTGTTTTGTGAATGTGCCACTGCGCAGGCAATCTCGCAAGACTTACAACCCAGACACTTCTTTACGTCATAATATAATTTTTTCATATCTACACCCTAAGGTTACGGACTCAAACCTAGAGTAGCTCTATTGTTTCTATATATCTCCTAAACACTCCCCGCGCGTATCCAAGAGGGTATCTATCATTGCCCATACATTACCTGCTTAAGCTTCAGGGCTTGTCTTTTCTTATCGATATGCTCGATCATCAGGTGCGCTGCTTTTATCGGGTCAACCTCAAAGGCAAATTTCCCTCCCACTATTTCCTCAAGGTCTCCAGTAATAAAATCTGTTACCTTCTCGCTTCCCAGAACTGGCTGGGGTGTTCCAAATACAGTAAAAACCCCACTAGCCACAAAATAAAAACCAATAGAAATTGCCTTTTCGCTCATCCATTCTGGCGCTGCGCCGGCTACGGGTAAATCACTAATGCATTCTCCCAATCCGCCTTCTTCAATGATGTTAGAACAAGCGATCAAAATCCGGGAATTATCTACGCAACTTCCCACATGCAAAACCGGCGGAATACCCACGGCTTCGCATATTTCCTGCAAGCCCTTACCCGCAAATTCCAATGCTGACTCTGGCTTAAGTAATCCTACCTTTGCATTAGCTATAGCAGAGCAACCAGTTACCACCACGAGGACATCATTTTTAATCAATTCTTTCACCATTGCCGTGTGACCCCAGTCGTGTGGTACATTCGGATTATTACAACCCACCACTCCGGCAATTCCACGCAGCCTTCCTGAAATTATACCCTCATTGACTGGTCGCCAGGTAGAACGATATTGGCCTCCTATAATATAAGGGATATCCTCAGCAGTAAATCCAGCAATTAAATCCATTGTCTCCTG
>JADHWR010000056.1 GCA_016783355.1 Candidatus Omnitrophota bacterium
AAGATGTCGTTTATTAATCTTGTCAGCCTATCGATGTTCTCTAAGACTGTACCCAAAAAGGATTTTTGTTTCTCGTTAACTGACCCCAGTGTCTCATCTTCGATTAGTGCAACGCCCTCCCTTGCAATAGCAAGCGGCGTTCGTAACTCATGGGATACCATAGAAGTAAAATCTGATTTTATATTATACATATGTAATATTCTCTCGTTACTCTCTTCTAACTCTCTCGTTCGCTCTTTTACTAATTCTTCAAGGCGATCCTTATAAATACGGAGCTCTTCCTGCGCAATCATCTTTTCTGTGATATTGCGCGTAATGCCTATTGTTCCAATAATTTTCCCATGCTTATTGCGATGAGGCACCTTGGTTGTGCTTACGTATGTAATTCCACCATCTGGGCGCTGGGCCTTCTCTACCTTGCCCACAATGGGCTTGCCGGTTTTAATCACGCGATTGTCATCGGCATAATACTTTTGCGCTATTTCCCTTGGGAAAAAATCAAGATCGCTTTTACCGATAACCTCCTCGGGCGTTAGATTCAAAGCATCGACATGCGCCTTGTTTACTAAGATAAAGTGATTTTGCAAATCTTTAAAATATATCATATCGGGAATGTTATCTAAGAGGTCCTGCAGAAATTTTTCTCTATCGATCCTTGGTTCTGGAGATTTATCAAACTCTTCTACAAAAATTATTGCCCCCTTATTGGGCTTAATCACAAATGTAGAAAGCTGGAGTCTGATTTCTTTCTTGTCTTTTGTCAATCCCCGGGCAGCGCCAATGTGAAAGCCATTCTCCTCAAGGGTTTTATAAATTTCACTCTCTTCCAATGGATTATTCCTTCTGTCGCCGTACAAAAATTCTGTACGCGCCCCGATAATCTCCGATAAAGGATAACCAAAAATTTCTCCGATGTTTCGATTACAATATTTAATCGTGCGCTCCCGGTCAATGAACAACCCGCCAGTAGTAACGTTATCGAGCATCTGCTTAAAGAAATCTACATTTTTTTCTTTTAATTCCATTTTGCTCTCGTCTAATTTAAATCTGCCCCTTAAGAATCCCCTTTTAAGGTTCTCGCCCCGGAACTATGGGCGATACAGGGCTCCGAACCTGTGGCCTTTGCGATGTGAACCCCGTTACAAATTCGAGCGTGGGCACTGCAGGGATTGAACCTGCGACCTTTCGCATGTGAAGCGAACGTTCTTCCACTGAACTAAGTGCCCGTTAATTTGTAACGGGGTGAACGCAACGCCCTAACCAACTGAGCTAATCGCCCGTAGCTTTTTAAAAAATTCAGCCCAAGACAAAAAACCTCACTCTTCAAAATGGAGCCCCACGCTATAAGCGCATGGTACCATTGCATTACGGGATTCCTTTTAATAATGCTTGTATTTTTGGACAGATTAGAGCCGATGTCATGGGAATATCTGTGCTTATCTGTAAAAGATGCAATTGTTATTTTGCAGGCAGGACACTATATTAAGTTTCGCTCCTGAGAAAAACTCATATCCAGAAAGGGACGCAATCTTCTTGAACGACTAGGATGACGCAACTTCTTTAAGGCCTTTGCTTCAATCTGACGCACACGCTCACGCGTTACCTCAAATATCTTACCCACTTCCTCTAAAGTATGCGGGGAATCATCCACTAAGCCAAAACGTAAAGATAATATCCTTCTCTCCCGCATGCCCAAGCTACCTAACATTGCCTTCATTTCTTCCCTAAGCATTGAGTGAACAGTAGTATTTGCCGGCGAAATGGCTTTTTTATCTTGGATAAAATCACCAAAATTTGTATCTCCCTCCTCCCCGATCGGCAGCTGTAAAGATATCGGCTCTTGAGCTATTTTAAGAATTGACTTTATTTTTTCTTGGGGCAAGCGAAGCTTGGTAGCAATCTCCTCGGGGATGGGTTGACGACCCTTCTCCTGAACAAATTGATGAGACAGGCGAATAATCTTGTTTATTGTTTCCGTCATATGTACGGGAATTCTTATTGTCCGCGCCTGATCGGCAATTGAACGAGTTATTGCCTGTCTTATCCACCAAGTAGCATAGGTAGAGAACTTATAACCCCGTCTGTACTCAAACTTTTCCACTGCCCGCATAAGACCGATATTGCCTTCTTGAATCAGATCCAAAAAGGATAGACCCCGATTGGTGTATTTTTTGGCAATACTTACTACCAGCCTTAAATTTGCCTCGACCAGTTGCCTCTTTGTGTGATTAAACTTGGTCTGGGCAATGCAAATCTCTCTCAATTGAGTCTTTATCTTTACAAAAGACCAATTGCCCAACTGATGAAGAATGTGTTTCTTTCTTAGCCTCTTTACCTTTTTTCTGCTTTTCTGTCGCTCTAAACGCCTTAACTCACTGATTAATCTAGTCATCTGATTTACGATTGACTCAATTGTCCAAGTTGTGAGATTAAATTTAAAAAGTAGATTAACGCAATTAGCACTATGACGCTTTCGCCGCAAGATTTTGGTTAAGCGAGCAACCTTTTTAAACACAAGTCGACGCTTAAAGGTTAAATCATCCTTGACGATATCTTCCAAATTCAGTCTTCCTTCTAATATATTGTTGCCAATACTCAAAACTACTTCCCGGGCAAATGAACAAGAAAAAACTATCTGTCTAAATCTTATCTCTGCATCTTCTATTTTTTTAGCCAACTCGATTTCTTCCTGGCGAGAAAGCAAAGGAACCGAACCCATTTGCTTTAAATACATCTTAACCGGATCATCTAAAGGTAGAAACCTCTGTTCAGCCTTAGCCGACTCTAAGCCGGTAGTCTTTTCCTGTTCTCTTTCTGCCTTTTTGCGCATAAGCGCCTCTGCATTCTCCACAACGGGAATATCCTGACTGCCCAAGAGGTCAAAAAGGCGATCAATATCGCCGGAAGAAGAGACGCTTTCTGGTAAAAGATTATTTACTTCATCGTAAGTTAAAAAACCCTTCTCCTTCCCAAAGGCAACAATCTTATTTATTTCTTTTTTTGTTATATTTCCTTTTTTCATCTATCCTCCTTCAATGAGCGCATAACTTACAGAGCACGAAGTGCGAGGTAAGTTATATGCGCGAATTGATCCCGCAGCTTAAACTAAAATTATCGAAGACCCTTCTGAATTTCGAAGAAATTCTGAAGGACTAGTCCTGCCAAATTGCTTCGCAATTTCGCAGGGGAATTTTAGGCCCTTCCTTAAAAGGAATAGGAAGGTCTATCCTTTAGGATTAGTTTGTTCAAGCAAGGGACAAGTTCCACTACCCCGATAGTAAATCACTTCGAAAATTTATTCTATATTTTCTCGTTACTATCGGGGTAAGTTCGGCCAAACAACTTATGTTCGCTATCGCTCCATAAGTTATGTCCTCACTTACGTTCCTAATTCCCAACTTGCCAAATATTTCTTCTGCAAAGGCGTGAGTTGATCAATCTTTATTCCCATGGATTTTAATTTCAAACGAGCGATATTTTTATCAATTACTTCCGGTACCCGATAAACCTTATTCTCCAGCTTCTTGTAATTCTTGCATAGATACTCAACGCTCAGGGCCTGGTTAGCAAAACTCATATCCATAACTTGAGCCGGATGACCCTCTGCCGCGGCCAGATTAACTAAGCGACCTTCGCCCAACAGATAAATCCGACGACGACCGGGAAGTAAATACTCTTCTAAATTCGGGCGGATCCTCCTTCTTTTCTTACTAAACTCAGAAAGCGCGACCGTATCTATTTCCACATTAAAGTGTCCGGCATTAGCCAAAATTGCGCCATCCTTCATCAAGGAAAAGTGCTTCTTGTTGATCACGTCTCTATCTCCGGTCACGGTAACAAAAATGTCTCCTAGTTTTGCTGCCTCGATCAAAGGCAAAACACGGAATCCATCCATTACTGCCTCCAGGGCTCGCAAAGGGTCTGCCTCCGTGACAACGGTATTTGCCCCCATTCCTTTAGCGCGCATAGCTACACCCCGGCCGCAAAAACCATAACCACAAACTACGAAGTTCGTGCCGGCTAATAACTTATTGGTTGATCGAATAATTCCATCAATTGTTGACTGACCGGTACCATAGCGATTATCAAATAAATGCTTTGTGTTAGCGTCATTTACCGCAATTATCGGATATCTTAACTTGCCTTCTTTTTCTAAGGCGCGCAACCTGATTACGCCGGTAGTTGTCTCTTCAGTCCCGCCGATAATATTTCGATGAATGCTAAGCGGCAAATGGTGTATGCTACTTACCAAATCCGCACCGTCATCCATGGTAATGTCTGGCTTAATTGCCAGGCTTGAGTTTATATGACGGTAATAGGTTTTATTATTTTCTCCCTTAATTGCAAATACCGAAATCCGGGAATGCCTGATTAAACTTGCGGCAACATCATCCTGGGTGGATAAGGGGTTAGAGGCGCAAAGCGCTACGCTTGCTCCTCCTTGTTTTAGAACCTGAACTAAAACCGCGGTCTCTGTAGTTACATGCAAACACGCAGCAATGCTTATGCCGGCCAAAGGCCTCTGTTTCTTAAACCGCTCGGCGATCAATGCCAAAACAGGCATATTCTTACCTGCCCATTCAATTCTCAATCTCCCTTTGTTAGCTTGTGCAATATCTTTAATATCGTATTTCATTCTGATAATCTCCTCGCGTTATAATGCTTTCTGTAATTGCTTTACTTTATCTAGCTTCTCCCAATTGAATTCTGGCCGGCCAAAATGCCCATAAGCAGCGGTCTTAAGATAAATAGGCTTCAACAAATCCAGGGTTTTGATTATTCCCTTAGGAGTAAGTTCGAAATTCTTTCTAATTGCGGCAATCAATCTATCCTCTGGAATTTTAGAGCTGCCAAAGGTATCCAGCATAATCGAAAGTGGTTCTGGCTTACCAATAACATAAGCTAATTGCAGCAGGCACCTCTTTGCCAACCCTGCCGCTACAATATTCTTAGCAATATAACGCGCCATATAAGTTGCGGACCGGTCCACCTTAGTTGGATCTTTACCGCTAAACGCGCCTCCCCCGTGAGGAACCATACCGCCATAAGTATCAACAATAACCTTCCTGCCGGTCATCCCGGTATCTGATTGAGGACCGCCAATGACAAATTTCCCCGTTTCATTAATATAAAATTTTGTATCTTGGTCGATCCAATCCTTTAATATCGGTTCAGCAATTGCATCAATTATCTCCTGACGTGCCTGTCGGGTAATAAGATTCTCTGTCTGATCAAGAATCTCCTCAGTATGCTGACAGGCAAGAACAACTGAATCCACCCGCCGTGGCTGATCATTCTCATATTCTACAGTAACTTGGGATTTTCCATCCGGGCCTAAATATTTTAAGATTCCCTTTTTTCTCACTTCAGCCATGCGCATTGCCAACTTATGGGCGAGGATAATCGGCAAAGGCATAAATTCTGCCGTCTCAGAACAGGCATAACCAATCATTGTTCCCTGATCGCCTGCTCCTCCCCTATCTACCCCTTGAGCGATATCCAATGATTGGTTATGGATCGCATTGATAATCGCACAGGTATTATAATTAAAACCGTACCTGGGGTGTGTATATCCGATGTTTTTGATTAGTTCCCGAGTAAGATTATGGACATCCACATAGCCACGCGTGGTAATCTCGCCTCCGATAATCACTAAGCCCATAGTTACATAGGTCTCGCAGGCAACGCGACCTCGAGAATCCTGTCTTAACACGTCATCCAAAATAGCATCGGAAATCTGATCGCAAAGCTTATCCGGATGCCCCTCTGTTACTGACTCGGAACTAAAATAATTTTTGGCCATAACCTTACTCCTTTGTTCTTAAAATCCTCTTGATCTTATTGTAAGTATGTATGTGCCCAATATCAAACCAGAGATCGCTAAATTTGTAACCATAAACACTTTCCTTCTTGCTCAACCAATTGATATAACTGCCCAGCGTATCGAAAGAATTATGCGGTCTTGCAAAGTAATCTTCTATTAATCGTAATTTTGCCTGCGGAAAATAGTATAAACACATTGCTACGAGGCTTGATTTTGGTCGTGCAGGTTTTTCGCAAAACTCAACCAGGCGGCTTCCCTGATCTAAGCGGGCTACGCCGTAATGACGCGCCTGTTCTTTATCTTTAATATCAAATAATCCAATGGAGGCAAAGGGGTATTTCCCTTTGGCAAAATGAATGAAATCTAGGAGGCTGCCTTCAAAAAAATTATCTCCGCCTAAAACTAAGAAATCATCAGTAAGACCTTCCTGACCAAAGACAAAATACATATCTCCAATTGCACCCAACCTATCTTCAGGACTTGCCGTCAAATCATTAATAATACGGATAGGGTATTTTATCTTATGGCTGTTCGCCCAAGCCTTGAACTGCTTAAAGAATCGGTTATTGGTAACGACAATGATGTCGGAGACATTATCTAATTCCTCTATTTTATCTAAAAGATAGTCAATCACTGGCCTTTTCTTTAATTTAAGTAAAGGCTTAGGAGTTTTTCTTATGTGCGGATATAAACGCGTCCCATAACCAGCAGCAAGAATAAGTATTTTCATAAGTTAATAGTTTTATTAATTTCCCGAGGCCTTGACAAATACATCTCCGTATTCGTAATCTAGGGGGTGGTTAAGGAAATCTAAAACCTTAGGATTTTTACTTATCAAATTATAAACTGGACTATTCTTAATCAGGCCGAACCTTGTGATTTGTTTTGCTGGCCGCACGAACCGCAGATTAGCTACCTCTCTAAAAATAGGGTTCTTAATAATTTCTGCGCTAATTCTTAAAGACGGGGTAACCTGGGAATCACCCTCGGGAAGGACGACAAAATAAGCTGCACCCTCTGCACTCTTATATAATTCATAGCGAGAGGAAAAACTACTGCTTACCCAATTAGAGGTAACTAGATAATCCGGTCCTGGATTTATCAGTATATGCCCAAAGCCGGGAGGAATAACGATCTTCTCTCCGGCAACCGCTTCCACAAAAATAACCTCTTCAATAATGCGATGATCTTCTAAATTGGGGCGCTGCAAGAGACAAAAACATTGCCCGTGGACTACCTCATATAACTCTCCAAAATCCCCGGGATGATAATGCCCTGCGGTCTTCATAAACTCCTTGCCTAAACACACAGGCTTAATCACAGTAACATCGTAGCGTAGTTTATGCTTTTCTAAAATAGACACATCAGAAAATCGATGCACATCTCTGTACATATAGTATAACTCTTCAGGCTCCTTGATATCTTTCTCTAATAAAACCTCTCTCATCTGGCCAATGATTCTAATCGCTGGCAAAGTGGATTTTAAATCTTGATCAAAGAAAAGTTCCTGCTTATTGATATCAAACTCCAAACCCAGCCCTGATTTTTCCTTTAAGTCGATAATCACTACTATCCTCAATCGTAAATGTCCGCGAATTCTCTGTTATTATCCGTGGTAATCGACGATGGAAAACAACCCCACGGGCATGCCCGTGGTACCTTTATTTATCCCGCCGACAGCAATAGCTTCCCCCATCCAGTGACATCCCGCCGAGTGAGCTCTTTCTTCGCATTCATCCTAAGGCCTTTAGGCCGTGGTCTTCT
>JADHWR010000007.1 GCA_016783355.1 Candidatus Omnitrophota bacterium
AGTCTTAAATGATGAGAAGATAAAGTCTTGGATTGTAGTAAGCTCAATCAAAAAATTCATCATTGTACCCAAGAAATTGGTTAATATAGTACTCTCTCCAAATCCATAAAACCTCTCCAAATAAATTCTAATTTTCCAAAAATCTTTGTGAGATTTCCTGCTTTTTTGCGTCTATTGTAAGTGAAGCCATAATTTACGTCGGTCTTGCAGCCTCCGTAAATTATGTCTTCATTTGAGAAGGAAAGTGATTACTAACTAATGGGGACACCCTCCCGTTTAGCAGAAAGGATGTCCTCCTTCGCTTTCCAACAGATAATACTATGGTAGAGCTTCGGAGGACTATTCTACGAAGCCATACCATTGTTTACAATTGCAGGGCGAAGTAGAATGTCTCTGATTAGTCTTACGCGGCAGGAACGGCAGGTTATTCTTTTTCTCATCGTCATTGCTCTACTTGGCTTAGGAATTAATTTTCTTACCAAGCATTTTTCTCAAATTAGGGTTATCGGTTATATCAGTCAGGATATCGGTAAGATTAATCTTAATCAAGCCGATAAAGAAGCCCTTATTGATATTTCCGGAATTGGTACGAAATTAGCGCAGAGAATAATTGATTACCGTCAGCAAAAAGGCTGGTTTCGGAATATTGCCGAGTTGAAGAAAATCAAGGGTATTGGCGAATCCAAATACGAGGCAATCAAGGATTATTTTACAGTAGATAGAGTAGATTAGATAATGCTGAAAAACATCTTTCTAGAAGGTTGAGGAGTATCTGGATTGCCCAATCAAGTCGGGCAATGACATTGGAATGTCGGGCAATGGCATTGGAATGTTGGGTAATGACATGGGGAAGTTGTGGAAACCAGATTAACATTCCTGTCCTTATTTACTGTTTGTTTTTGTGTAGGGATATGCCTGGTGAGATTTGTGCGTGCTTCCTTTTTACTTTTATATACTCTTACCTGGATTTTACTTGTTTTTAGTTTTATGTTTACCCCGCATCTTTGGATATTCAGAAAAAAGGACAAGAATGAATTTAACAAAGGTGCGGGGTTTCTCAAACACAAAAATTCTATCTGGCTCCTGCTTATTCTTGCAGTATTTTTGGGCGGGTTATTTTTATCAAACACCTATATTTTACCCTATCCCCATATCCGTAATTTTACCTTTTATAAATCTGAACCTGTAGTTATCCGTGGCGTGGTAGCAAGCTTTCCACAAATCAAGGCAAATTTTAGCAGTTTCATTTTATCTGCACAGGAACTTACTTGGGCAGGAAAGATTTATCCTGTTTGTGGTAAGGTCAAAGTCAAAATCTTCCGCAAAGAGGATATTGCTTATGCCGATCAATTAACATTAGAGGGCAGGCTTTTTCGTCCCTATCAAGGGAAAAACAGTAATTACTCTTACCGGGATTACCTGGAGAATCAAGGGATATATTCAATCCTTACAGTAAGTAAAAATAGGCCAATAAAATATTTAGGCAAGAGCAGGGTGAATGTTTTCAAATATCTTGCCTATAAAATAAGGGAGAAGGGTTTAATTTTTTTATCTAACAATCTTAAGCCAACACAGGCAGGGATATTCTCGGCAATGATTCTGGGCGAGCGAAGTAGGGTGCCGCTCAGAATAAGACGTTTATTTGTTCAAACGGGGACGGTGCATATTTTGGCAATTAGCGGGCTGCATGTAGGCGTAATTGCTTTTATTCTGGATTTGTTTCTTAAGGTTTTAAGGCTAAGGCGCCGCGCACGTTATTTAACAATTATCTTCTTATTAATTCTCTATTGCCTTTTAACTGGTGCACGGCCTTCCGTAATTCGGGCAACAATCATGGCAATCGTTTTATTGGCTAGCTTTTTATTAAGCAGAGAAACACAAATTCTCCATTCTTTATCCCAAGCCGCACTGGTAATTCTGGTGCTAAATCCCCGGCAATTGTTTAATCTTAGTTTCCAGCTTTCCTTCATCAGTGTTATTTCCATCGTTTGTCTTTCCCCTTTAATTCGGAGGTCGTTTGACGCGGATTACCACGGATATAGTGCGCGGATTGCCACGGATAAATCCGTGGACATCCGTAAAAAGAATCTGTGGACATCAGCGATTAAAAGATTTCTTAGTTCTGCCTTCAGTGTTTCTTTTGCTGTTTGGTTAGGACTCTTGCCCTTTATTGCTTATTATTTTAAAATTATTTCTCCAGTAACCATATTAGCTAATTTGGTGGTTGTACCTTATCTGGCCTTGGTGATTGCTTTGGGATTTAGTTTGTTATTTGTAGGTATGGCCATACCCCCTTGGGCTCCTGTTTTTGCTGCACCCGCTAATCTTTCCATTGTGGTTTTAATTCAGATAGTTAAGTTCTTCAATAAAATTCCTTGGGCTTATTTTTATTTATAAAAGGAGTAGAAACATCTTGACGCCAATCACTTTTCCTAATAAGATAATCTTAAGAAAAATAAGGATTAACTTTTAAAAATGGAGGTAGGCAATGCGCAAGATTATTGTTTTTACAGGTATGATTTTATTTTTTGGAGTAAGCTTCAGTCTTGCCCAAGAAGAAATTACGATTACCAGCTATTATCCCTCGCCACATGGGGTGTATGATTCGTTGTTAACAGATAAACTTGGCGTGGGAGACAATGATGGTGTTGGTGGTCTTACCTCTGCTGATGTACCGATTAATACGGGAGAGGTTTGGATTGCTGGTAATGTCGGCATTGGAGATATAGAGCCAGATGGTAAATTGGAAGTAAATCCGGATGGTCTGGAAGATAATGGAGATGAGTTTGTAGTGGATAGCAGTGGCCGAGTCGGTATCGGGACGACGGCTCCGGGAACTGCTAGATTGACAGTTGCTGGTGGTGGTGTGGTAGTTGGTTCTCCAACTGGTGGAGATAAAGGAACAGGAACGATAAATGCTGGAGCAGTTTACGACGACGATACACTTCTTACAGATTATGTGTTTGATAAGTATTTTGATGGAAAAGTCAAAGAAGAAGATTTAGAGAAGCATAGAAATTATGAGATAAAGACATTGGAGGAGATGGCCGCGTTTATTGAGAAAGAAAGACATCTTCCTACAATGATTAATCGAAAAGAATGGGAGAAAGAAGGAAAGGCCTCTTTAGGTAAATTGGTTACTCAATTATGGGAAACAGTTGAAATCCAAGCACTTTATATAAAGGAGCTCAAGGAAATAACAATGGAACAACAAAAAGAGATAGATAAGTTGAAGGCATATCGTAATGCCGATCGGTAAATTGCAACCTTGGCATCGTTATGAAGGTTGGTATTAGGAGAGGCGCCTTAGGCATATAAAATAAAAATTGATTCCACGACTTAAAAAATTAATCTCACCTACAAGAAAAATCCTTTCTTATGCCGGCAATCAAGTTAATTCTTGAGTTTTGCCCTAAATATAGAATCCCCCAACCCTTAAGAAGTGCTCACCAGGTAGCGCAAAATGCCAGAGAATTATCAATATAAAGACTTTACTGCAAGTAGACTTTACTGTAATCATTGTGGTTGTTCGATGCCAGTTAAGGAGAGACTTCTTTTGATTCTTCCTGACGGATATTTATATGAATATCTCTGTACTAGCTGCAGTAAGACTGTAGGGGATAAGCGCGTTTCTTTGTCAAAAGAGGATAGAATTTTATTCTGAAGAAAATTCAGTACTCGGAAACAAAGCTCTAATTATTATGTTGTTGAATGTGTTGACAAGGTCATTTATCTATGCTAAATTTATTGAGCACGTAATTTACGGAGCAATCAAAAACTTATGGCTACGTAAATTATATGTGCGAATTAACCCTTGACATCTTTGATGTCAAGGGTTAATTCAATCATTAAGCTTACGTCCTTCGACTTTACTTCCTTCGCTTCCTTCGACTACGCTCAGGATGATTCGAAGGATGGTGAGTCCTTCGACTACGCTCAGGATGATTCGAAGGATGGTGAGCTTGTCGAACCACTTGTCGAACCACAGGGTCGAAGTGCAGGGCGTAATCCTGAGTGAAAGCGAGGGACTACGTTCATTTCATTCCGTAAGTTTGGGTCTCATCAAATATGCGCAGAGTTATTTTTCTATCTATATTAACTATTCTATTTACGACCAACCTTGCTTCTGCTTTTTGGATCTGGACGCCAAAAACGGGCAAATGGGTTAATCCCAAATATGCCGTAAAGCCAACGCCAGGCGAACAATTAGATGCTGCCTTAAGCCTTTATGAAGAGGATAGAATAAAGGAAGCCAGGCATGAATTCAATAGGCTACTTAAGCATTATCCCAAGAGCAGAGAGGCGGCAGAGGCGCAGTATTATTTAGGAGCGATTGAGGAAAAGAGCAGCAGGCTCTATGAGGCTTATCTTGCTTACCAGAAAGTAATTGATAAATATCCATTTAGTTCAAGAATTAAAGAGATTATTGAAAAGGAATTCGAGATTGCCGAGAAGTTTATGCAAGGCGAGAAGCGCAAGGCCTTGGGCGTAGCCTTGCCCGTTGAGAATCCAGCAATTGAAATATTTAGACAGGTAATTGATAATTCTACCTATGGTCCTCGAGCAGCTGAGGCGCAATATAAATTGGGTTTAATTTTAAAGAGCCTGGATCGTCTTTTGGAAGCAGAGGAGGAGTTTGATAAAGTGATTAAGAATTATCCGCAAAGCGAATGGATTGCTGCCGCTGAATTTCAAATTGCTTCTTGTCGAGGCAGTATTTCTCCTAGTCCGGATTATGACCAGGAGGCAACCCGTGAGGCTAAAAAGAAATTTGAGGAGTTTGTTTTGGCTCATCCGGATGCGGCGATATCTCGCCAAGCAGAAAAGAGCATCCAAGAATTAAAAGAAAGAGAAGCCCAGAGCCATTATGATATTGCTGTGTTTTATGAGAAACAAGAGGCTTATAAGGCAGCTAAGCTGTATTATGATACAGTAATTAAGGATTATCCCGGGAGTAGTTGGGCAGACAAGGCCCTGTCTAAACTCCAGGCAATGGAGCAGAAAAAATGAGAGAGATTCGTTATCCCGTTATCCCGTTATCCCGTTATCCCGTTAGACAGGCAACGGGCAAACAGACAAACGGACAAACCATATTTTATATTTTATATTTAATTATTTGTTTTCTGTTTATTGGCTTAAATGGCTGTGGCTACACAACGCGCAGTTCAATTACCAGACTTTATCGAAACATACATGTGCGCCCTTTTGTCAATAAGATCGATATCACCAGCGATACCTCAGTTGCCAGGCGATATAAAACTTATTATCCGCTTTTGGAAAATGATATAACACGCAAGGTAATTGATCAATTCATTCTTGATGGTGATTTGCGCTTAGTTAAAGAGGAAGAGGCAGATTTGGTTTTAGAGGGGGAGTTGGTTGATTATCGTAGAGATGCCTTAAGATATTCGGGTACAGATGATAGAGATATAGAGGAGTATCGCATTAGTCTTGTGGTAAATCTTAAGTTTTATGACGGCCGTAAAAAAACCTTGCTTTGGGAGATAGGCAGTCTTATCGGAGATACGACCTATCTTAGTCAGGAATCAGAGTCATTGGCAATAAGTGATGCAGTTAATGATTTGGCCCGTCGGGTTGTTGATAGCCTGGTAGATATTTGGTAAGAGGTTTCCCTTTCGGAAAACTTGGCAATGACTTATCTTTTTGTCGGTGAGGATGAATTTTCCAAGGATATAAAATTACAGAGGATTAAGCAAGAACTATTCCCGCCCCAATTAGAGTCATTTAATTTCGAAATTCTCTATGCAAAGGAATTAACTCTCAGGACTCTTCAAGAAAAGCTCCTGCTTCTTCCCATAAACCCCGCCCTTGCGTGCAAGGGCGGGGTAAAGGTAAGACAGAGATTAGTCCTGATCAAGAATGCTCCTCGATTAAGCGCAGATATAAAACAGTATTTACTTGCCTTCCTTAAGAAGCCATTTCCCCATGTTAGTTTAATTTTAGATGCTCGTCGCTTTGATAAACGAGATCAATTCTTTAATCAAATATCTGGTTTGGTTAAGCTGATAAATTTTCGTCAGTCAATAGAAATAAACGCATTCACCTTGGCGCGCGAGATTATGCGAGTTTCGCCAGAAAAAGGGTCTTTGACGACACAGAAGAAAATTAGATCAGCAATGAGGCTGCTGCATCAACTCCTATTGCGGGGGGAGAGGCCTGAAAAGATTCTCGGGGCACTTCGTTATCAACTGCATCAGGAAGGGTTAAATTTTCATGAGAAAAAGAAGAAATTAATCCCTTTGCTTAATTGTGATATTGATATTAAGACAGGAAGGCTAAAGCCGCAGTTTGCCCTAGAGCGCCTTTTTATCAGGTTGGGTTATTTTTAAAAGCGCCCGACTCAGGCAAGATTTTTTTCGCGCTACATTATTTTTTTTAATCATCCCTTTCTTAGCTGCTTTATCTAATTTAGAAGAGACCTTAGGGAAGAAGGCTTTTGCCTCAGCAATATTTTTTTCCGACAAATAGGCCTGAAATTTTTTAATTGCCTTTTTGAGATCCCGCTTTATCCTGAGGTTACGCAGATGCCTTTTTTTGTCTTGGCGTAGAGTCTTTAGTGATGTTCGGCGATGAGTCATATTCTCCTTCAATGAGACCACCCTTGATAAGCTCATCAAGGGTCTGGTCGAATTGATCTAGGTCTATATAATTTTCATTTGACATAGAATGTTCAATGAGCGCTTAACTTACGGAGCACGAATCCATTCGACTCCGCTTAGGACATAATCCTGAGTTTATCGAAGGATTATGTCGCTCTGCGAGCTCCCTGCCTGCCAGCAGGCAGGCATAACTTATGTCTTTATTTATATACCATAATTAGTTAAATTCGTCAATTAAAATATGTCGGAGAATAAATCTATCCTTAAGTCTGCGTCAGTAATCAGTTTAATCACACTCTGCTCGCGCCTGCTAGGATTTATACGGGATGTAGTAATTGCTGCATTTTTTGGCACGGGTATGGTTTCTGAGGCGTTCTTTGTTGCCTTCCGCATTCCCAATCTACTGCGCGATCTGGTTGGCGAGGGAGCAGCAAATTCGGCGTTTGTTCCTGTCTTTTGTCAATATTGGACGACAGAAGAAAAAAAGGATTTTTGGAATTTAGCCAGTAGCGCCTTCTGGATTATCTTGATCATCTTAACGTGCATTTGTGGTTTTGGTGTTTTATTTTCTCGACCAATTGTCAGTTTAATTGCTCCTGGTTTTTTAAAAGACCCCGCCAAATTTTTGCTTACTACACAACTTACTCGAATCCTCTTTCCTTATTTGTTACTCATTGGCCTAACCGCCTACGCCATGGGCCTTCTGCATACATTTAAATCCTTTATTACTCCTGCCTTTAGCCCTTGCCTGCTTAATATCTGTATGATTATCAGTATACTTATTGCTTATCGGCTTATGCCTAATCCGATTTTCGGTTTGGCGGTAGGCGTACTCCTGGGGGGAATTCTTCAAATTGGTATCCAAATCTCTCCCCTTCTTAAGCGAGGATTCCGCTTTCGCTTCTTAAGAATAAACCCCGCCCCTTCTCCAGGGAAGGATAGAATTGGGGCAAGAAGGGGCGGGATAAACCTTAATCTTTCTCATCCGGGAGTAAAAAAGATTGGGCGCTTGCTTATCCCCCGTATTTTTGGTACCGCTGTATATCAGTTCAATATCTTGATCGATACAATCTTAGCTTCCCTTAGCTTTATTGTTGGTCAAGGGGCGGTAGCGGCAATTTATTATTCCAATCGCATTATTCAATTTCCCCTGGCTATATTCGGCATCGCTTTATCTTCGGTAATCTTGCCTACGCTTTCTACGCAGGCAGCAGCCCAGGATATAGAAAGCCTGAAGTCAACGTTAAACTTTTCTTTGCGCACAATTTATTTTTTAATGTTACCTACTGCCCTTGGCTTGATTACCTTAGCTCAGCCGATAATCAAGGTAATATTTGAGCGTGGCAGTTTTGATTATTATTCAGTTCAGATTACTTCTTGTGCACTTTTATTTTATGCGATCGGGCTGGTGTTCTTTGGCGGGATGAAGATTCTTATTACTGGTTTTTATTCTTTGCAAGATACGCGCACCCCGGTTGTGATCGCCTCATTGAGCCTGTTGGTTAACCTTATTTTGAATATTATCTTAATGTTTCCCTTGAAGGTGGGGGGATTGGCGTTAGCTAGTTCTTTATCCGCGGGGTTTAACTTGACCCTTCTTTATTTGTGTCTAACAAAAAAGATAGGCAGGATAATTACCAAAGATTTACCTATCTATTTTTTAAAGATAACGGGGGCAGGCTTAGCGATGACCGCCTTCATTGTAATATTCTTTTATAAACTCGCCCTCTGTTTAAATCCGATGCCAAGGCTCATTTTAACTATAGTTTTGGCCGCCTTGGTATATTTTGGTATCTGTTTATTATTGAGGGTTGAAAAGATAAATAACTTACTTAAATGGATAAGGCCAAGCTAGTCCGTATTCCCGATTCGCCAGGCGTCTATATCTTTAAGGATAAGAAAGATAATATTCTTTATATCGGTAAGGCGCGATCACTGAAGAAGAGAGTGAGAAATTATTTCACTCGTCCGCAATCTTTCAAGATACAAGTGATGAGTTCAAAGATTGCCGATCTAGATTATATTATTACTAAGTCTGAGGCGCAGGCGCGGTTAGAAGAAGCTAAATTGATTAAAGAGAATCTGCCGCCTTATAATACTGTTTTTCGTGATGATAAGTCCTTCCCCTTAATTTGCATTAGTAATGAAGACTTTCCTGTTGTTTGGTTGATTAGGAAGACATCCACTTTCGCTAAAGCCCGCCTTCGTCAAGATTTCGGCGGGTGCCCAACGAAGCTTGTAAAGCGAAGTCGGGCTTCGGTGGATAGCGGAGTGCGCAGGAAGACAGGAAAGAGGCTTGGGTTTTGCGTTTCTCGCTATTTTGGACCTTATACTAATGCTGGTCTTCTACGCGAGGGTTTTAAATTAATGCGTCATATTTTTGGTTTCCGCTCTTGCTTGAAGATGCCGAGAAGATCTTGTCTGTATTATCGTCTAGGGTTATGCCCCGCGCCTTGTATTGGAAAGATTAGTGTTGGAGGTTATAAGGAGATAATCAGAAATATTATTCTGTTTTTGGAAGGAAAACAGGAGGATTTAATTAACAAGCTTAGTATTAAGATGCACAGGTTAGCTGATGAGAAAAAATTTGAACAGGCAGCGCAGGTGCGCAATCAGATTCAGGCATTGAGCAGTTTATCCCCACACCAATACATTGGTGGTGGGGGTATATTTAAAGAAGGTATACCCTCTTTATCTGATTCCTATCGGGAATCGGCAGAATTAAAAGAGGCCCTGGGCTTAGATATTCGGCCACGGCGCATTGAGGCGTTTGATGTTTCTAATATCTTTGGTTCCTCTGCCTGCGCCTCAATGGTTTCTTTTTATGAAGGGAAGCCAGACAAGGATAATTATCGTCGCTTTCGTATAAAGGGTGTTTTGGGGATTGACGATTGTCGAATGTTAGAAGAGGCAGTGAGTCGGCGCTATCGCCGATTATTAGATGAGAATTTAGCCCTTCCCGATTTGATTATTATCGATGGCGGTAGGGGGCAGTTGAATAAAGTTAGTCGCAAACTCAAGGAGTTGGGTTTGACGCTCCCCGTAATCAGTATCGCTAAACCCAGCAAAACCCGCGATTCTTTATCAACCAGGCAGAGAGAGAAGCTTTTTATTTCTCATCAGCAGGCATCAATCCTTCGATTACGCTCAGGATTGGCCCTGAGCAAAGCCGAAGGGCCAATTAGACTTAAGACCGACTCTCTTGGCGCTTTGCGTCTTATTCAGAGGATTCGTGATGAGGCGCATCGCTTTGCTTTGGCATATCATCGGGTATTAAGAAGAAAAAAAACACTTGGAAGATAAGGTAACTTTAAAAGATGACCCCTTTTGCTCGGAAGGTCTATAAAATTGTCTTAAGTATACCCATAGGCCAGGTCCGCAGTTATAAATGGATAGCAAGCAAGGCCGGTCGGCCAGCTGCCGCACGTTCAGTCGGGCAAATTTTAAAACAGAATCCCTATCCTTTATTCGTTCCTTGTCACCGCGTAGTAAAGGCTAATGGGGGATTGGGCGGATATCGCTGGGGCAAGAAAACCAAACAGAGGCTTTTGGAGCTAGAGAAGGAAATAAGCAAGGCAATTTTAATTACTAAAAAAGGCAAAAGATGATATAATATAAGTGAAGCCCAAACTTATGGAGCGTGAGCGAACATAAGTTTGTTGGCTGAACTTACCCCGATAGTAACGAGAAAATATAGAATAAATTTTCGAAGTGATTTACTATCGGGATAGTGGAACTTATCCCTTGCTTAAACAAACTAAAATTCCCCTGCGAAATTGCGAAGCAATTTGGCAGGACTAGTCCTTCAGAATTTCTTCGAAATTCAGAAGGGTCTTCGATAATTTTAGTTTAAGCTGCGGGTTCAATTCGCACTTATCACTTATGTCGTCCTGCGGACTTCCATAAGCGATGTGCTCATTGAAAGGAAAAAAGATGAGTATAAAAGAATATTTAAGATTGATGATTAAGATGAATGCTTCCGATCTGTTCTATCGTGCCGGAGGTAATGTACGCATGCGTATTGATACTCAGATAGTAAGCGTAGGAGAACAAATCATTACAGGGGATGATATTAACCAGGCGTTGAAAGATTTACTTTCGGAAGAGTTGACAGAATTCTTTCATAAAAATTTGGATGTGGACTTTGCTTTATATTTACCTGATTTGGACCATCGATTTCGTGTAAGTATCTTTAGGCAGCGTAACTGGCCATCGATTGTTGTGAGGAATGTAGTGTCGCTTACACAAACTATGGAGGAATTAAATCTGCCTGCCCAAGTGCTTAAGCAGTTGGCCTTGGAAAGTCGAGGACTGGTTTTAATCACGGGCACAATGGGTTCAGGCAAATCAACAACGATTGCCAGTATGATTGAGCATATCAATGTTAATGCACATAAACATATCTTAACTATCGAAGAGCCAATTGAGTTTATTTTTAACGATAAAAATTCAATTGTTAACCAAAGAGAGTTGGGCCGGGACGTTTCTTCTTATGCCGTAGCCTTAAGGTCGTTCACTCTGCAAAGCCCAGATATTATCTACATTGGAAATATCCGCGATTTTAAGACAATGTCCGCAGCATTGACTGCTGCGGAAACCGGGGTTTTGGTGCTTAGTAGTTTGCATACAGTCAATGCCCCGCAAAGCATAGAGAGAATTATTAACTTTTTCCCACCCCATCAGCATGAAGAAGTGCGCATTGAGCTTTCTTCGCTTTTAAGAGGAGTTATTTCTTTGCGGCTTCTCCCTCGCCAGGATATGCCTGGTCGTGTCCCTGCTTATGAAATGATGGTACTTACCCCCACAATCTCGCGACTGATTCGTGAAGGAAAGGTTTGGGAGATCCCACATTTTATTGAGGAAGGGGCAATTTTTGGCATGTGTTCATTTAATCAGTCTTTACTAAAATTAGTTAAGGAAGGCAAGGTGAATCAGGAGTTAGCAGCAAACTTCGCAGACAATAAAGACGAATTCATGCTTATGTTAAAAGGCATAAGGTAAGCGAGCCCACGACCCTTGACACTATGCGTCAAGGGTCGTTTGGGCGAACTTACCCTTGACATCTCCGATGTCAAGGGTTTAATTCGCGCATATAACTTACGTCACACTTCGTGTTCCGTAAGTTATGCGCTCATTAAAGGAGTAATCCATGTTAAACGAAATTAAGCAGCAGTTAAATCAAATTGAACAAAAACTTATTTATCTGCGAGGCTATCTTTGACCTAGATAATAAAAAGCATAAAATTGCCGAATTTTCCCAAGAGATGGCCAAGCCAGGGTTTTGGGAAGATAGCCAAAAGTCCATTCAGGTTGTAAATCAAATCAAAAGCCTCAAGGCATCCCTCCAGCCTTGGGAGCAATGCGATCATAAATACAGAGAGTTGGCTGAACTCTTTTCTATTCTTGAGGAAGGGGATAGAGATTTAATTGCCGAGGTAAATAAAAATCTTGATATACTTTCTCAAGACTTAGCTAGATTGGAGTTTAAGGCTCTCTTAAGTGGTGAATTTGACCATTGTAATGCTATCTTGAGTATTAATGCGGGAGCGGGAGGTACTGAGGCCTGCGATTGGGCAGGGATGCTTCTTCGGATGTATAGCCGCTGGGCAGAAGAAAAGGGGTATAAAATCAGGTCTACTGATTTGCTTTTTGGTGAAGAAGCAGGGGTTAAGAATGTTACCCTTTTGATCGAAGGAGAATATGCCTACGGGTATCTTAAGTCAGAAAGGGGAGTACATCGCTTAGTACGTATTTCTCCCTTTGACGCAAATAAGCGCCGACATACTTCTTTTGCTTCGGTAGATGTCATTCCCGAGGTTGAGGAGAAGGTGGAAACTAAGCTGGAAGATAAGGATTTACATATAGAGACATATCGTTCTTCTGGGCCGGGGGGGCAACACATGCAAAAATCTGATTCAGCAGTACGGGTTACTCATTTGTCCGCCGGGATTGTTGTTCAATGCCAAAATGAGCGCTCGCAGTATCAAAATAAACAGGTGGCCTTAAAGATCCTCAGGGCACGCCTTTACCAATTAGAGAGACAAAAGAAAGAAGAGGAATTTGCCCGTCAATTTGGTGGCGAGAAACAAAAGATTGAATGGGGAAGCCAGATCCGTTCTTATGTCATGCATCCCTACAGCATGGTAAAGGACCATCGCACAAATTACGAAAGCGGCAATGTTAATGCGGTATTGGACGGGAAGATCGGCGGTTTTATTGAGGCATATTTAAAAATGCAAAAACCAGAGAGTAGCGTATAGCGGATAGGAAGTAATCCAAACTTAAAAACTATACGCTATCCGCTACACGCTAAACGCTTAAAAAGATGCTCAGTTTTATCAAGAAAACAATTTTGACGAAGAAGCAGAACTTAATTAAGCGGCGGTATCCTAACGTTAATATCGTCTTGCATCCCGATATGCCTTTATCGTCAATAAATAAGATGGTTGAGCTTGCTGGGATTGTTGATGCGGTTAATAAACTTGAACCGAAGATGAAGAGTCTTTCTGATGAAGATTTGCGCAAGGGGAATGAGGAATTTTGCGAACACATTCTTAGGAAATCTGAACAGCATCAATCCGAAATTAAACAACTGGAAGAACGACTTTCCTCAGTAGCAATTCCTCAGGAGAAAGAGAAGATAAAGGAAAGATTAAAGTCCACGCGCAATAAGATATTTGCCGAAATATTGGTCGAGGTCTTTGCTGTTGTGCGTGAGGTGAGTCGCCGCACCATTGGAATGAGACATTTTGATGTACAGATTGCGGGTGGAGTCATGCTTCATGAAGGCAGAATTGTGGAGATGGCTACCGGGGAAGGCAAGACCCTGGTGGCAACCTTACCCGTCTGTCTTAATACGCTCCTGAAGCGAGGCGTTCATGTGGTTACAGTGAATGATTATCTTGCTCGACGCGATGCTGAATGGATGGGGCCAATTTATGAGTTTCTGGGGTTAAGCGTGGGGGTAATTCAGCATGATTTGGATGATCAAGCAAGGAAAAATGCTTATGCGTGTGATATTACCTATGGCACCAATAATGAATTCGGCTTTGATTATCTGCGCGACAATATGAAGTATTCCCGGGAAGATTTGGTACAGCGTCCATTTTTTTATGCTATTGCTGATGAAGTTGATTCTATACTTATTGATGAGGCGCGTACGCCGTTGATTATTTCTGGGCCCGCTGAGGAGTCCACGGAAAAATATTATACGGCAGAAAAAATATCCCGTACGCTTAAAGGTCGCCGGATTACAGAGAAGGATGAAATCGATGCTAAATATAAGGGCGAGGATTTGTCTAAAGGTTTTGATTACGTGGCAGATGAGAAGAACAAGACCACTGCCCTTACTGAAGACGGTGAGGTGAAAGTTGCTCGTGCTTTTGGCGTGGAGGATTTACATAGTATGGCCACTATAGAGTATCGTCACCATATTATTGCTGCCTTGCGCGCCAAGGAATTTTTTGTCAGCGATGTAGATTATGTTATTAAAGATGGTCAGGTTATTATTGTTGATGAGTTTACTGGGCGACTTATGCCGGGCAGGCGTTGGTCGGATGGCTTGCATCAGGCCGTGGAAGCAAAAGAGGGCTTAAGGATTGAACGGGAAAATCAGACCTTAGCCACAATTACCTTCCAGAATTACTTTCGGATGTATGAGAAGTTAGCAGGAATGACGGGGACCGCCTTTTCTGAAGCACAGGAATTTAAGGCAATCTACCAATTAGATGTGGTGGTTATCCCTACTAACCGCCCGCTCATTCGCACGAGGTATCCTGATTGTGTTTATAAAACAGAGAAGGATAAATTTAATGCCGTGGTTGAAGAGATCGCTGTTCTCTATAACCAGGGGCGACCAGTATTGGTAGGAACTATTACCATTGATAAATCTGAGCGCCTTTCTGAGATGCTAAAGCGGCGTGGCATTCTCCATCAGGTACTTAACGCCAAATATCATGAATTAGAAGCCCAGATTATTGCCCAGGCAGGAAGATATAAAGCAATAACCATTGCTACAAATATGGCGGGGAGAGGAACAGATATCCTCCTGGGAGGCAACCCCGAATATATGACTAAGAATTTACTCACAAGTAAAAAATTATCTATAGATGACCCCAACTATGAGCAAGAATACACAAAGACCCTAGAGAGATTTAAAAAAGAATCAGAAGAGGAGCATCAAAAGGTCATCAATTTAGGAGGGCTCCATGTTTTAGGCACGGAGCGTCATGAAGCACGTCGGATTGATCATCAGCTGCGTGGGCGGGCTGGCCGACAGGGAGACCCCGGCTCTTCGCGTTTTTATGTCTCTTTAAGTGATGATTTAATGCGGTTGTTTGGCTCAGACCGATTGATCGGCATTATGGATAAACTTGGGCTTGAGGAGGGGCAGGTTATTGAACATCCCTGGGTGAGTAGATCTATAGAGGTTGCTCAAAGGCGCGTTGAGGAGCATAATTTCGAGATTAGAAAACAAGTCCTTGAATACGATAATGTGATGAATAAACAACGTGAGGTGATCTATACACAGCGACGCCAAATTCTTGAAGGAACTTCACTCAGCGAGCAGATTTTGGAGATGATGCGCGCGGTTATCGATGATTGTTGCGAGAATTATTTAACAAGGGAAGGCCAGGAATCTTATGATTTAATTGGTCTACAAAATACCTTATATTTAAAATTTGGTGTTACGATAGATAAAGAAGATTTATCTGGATTATCATTGCCGTCAACCCAAACTATTAAGGATAAAAGTTCTCACGAACTCCCAGAGATAATTTTTAAGATCTTAAGTGAGGCTTATACACAGAAGGGAGAGGCAATCGGGGTTCAGGCAATGCAACACTTTGAGCGGATGGTGCTTTTGCAGATTATTGATACTAAATGGAAAGACCACCTCTATGCAATGGATGATTTAAGAGAGGGCATTGGCTTGCGTGCCATTGGTCAGCGCGACCCTTTGATTGAATATAAACGCGAAGCATTTATGATGCTTGATCAAATGATTACTGCTATTCAAGAGGACGCAATTGAGATGCTTTTTAAGATTCAGCCAGTTGCTTCGGAAAGGATTCGGGGTGTATTTAGACCAGCTGCTCAAGAGCTGTTGCATCCTGAGACTTCCCGTTTTCACCCCGTTAGAAATAAAATTTCTAACGGGGTCCAAAGATCTCCCGAACAGCCTATAAATGAGGCACCACAAGGCCTTGGCCTAGGGCAAAGCATTTCTGCGGCATCCGCAAAGAAAACCTACCCTAAGGTGGGCCGCAATGACCCTTGTCCCTGCGGTGCGATTGATCCAACAACCGCAAGGCCAATAAAATATAAGAAGTGTCATGGAAGATAAATATGCCAATATATGAATATCAATGTAGCCAATGTAAGGTTAAATTTGAATTATTAATTAGAACTAATCAGGAAAGGGTGATTTGTCCTCATTGCCATTCTCCAAAGATTACCCGCTTATTTTCTGTATTTGCTCATTTTTCTAAAGATACCCAAGGTAATATTACCTCAAATTCGAGTTGTAGTTCTTGCGTAAGCCATAATTGCTCAACCTGTGCGAGATGAAATCCGTCTGTCTGTTGGCCGATTTATCCGTTTGCCCGTTAAAAATCAGAGATTATGTCCTTTGTATTCTTTCTCCAGCCCTGCTGATCCTTTCCTTTCCTAAATTTAATCTTTGGATTCTGGCTTGGACTGGATTCATTCCTTTATTTTTTATTCTTCAGAATAAATCGAAGCTCAAGGCATTTTTAGTTTCTTATCTTGTTGGGATTATTTTTTGGTTGGGGGTTATTTATTGGTTGGTACATGTAACTTTTGTTGGTATGATTTTGCTTGTTGTATATTTGGCATTATATTTCGGCGTATTCGGCCTTATAATTACTCGATACTCGATACTCGATACTCGATACTCGATATTTTTCGTTCCTTCTATTTGGGTTTTACTCGAATATTTACGGAGTCACCTGTTTACTGGTTTTGGTTGGGCATTAATGGGCTATTCTCAGTATCTTAATTTGCCAATAATTCAGATTGCTAATGTCACCGGGGCCTGGGGTATCTCATTTTTGGTAATGATGATGAATGTGTTTATCTATTCGATATTCGATACTCGATACTCAATACTCGTTAAAAAGCAAAAATCCACATTCTCCATTATTCCTTACGCCTTGCCTCTGGCTTTGTTATTTTTATCTTTAGGCTACGGTTTTTACAAATTACATCGAGCATCGAGTATCGAGGATCAAGCATCAATTAAGGTTTCCGTTGTTCAGGCCAATATTGCCCAGTCAATAAAATGGCAGGAATACGCCAAGGGTCAAATATGGCAACAGTTTTTTTCTCTTAGCCAAAGGGGTCTTAAGGACGGTCCGGATTTAATGATCTGGCCAGAGGCAGCCTTGCCGGAGATACTGGAGAAAGAAACATACCTTAAAGAGAATTTAAAAGCATTTGTTGGCAATATCCAAATTCCCCTTTTGGTGGGGGCAGTTAGCTTAGACGGAGATAGTTATTACAATAGTGCAGTCCTTATTTCTGGGCAGGATGAATTTATTCAGCGTTATGATAAATTACACCTCGTGCCTTTTGGTGAATACATACCCCTGCAAAGGATATTTGGCTTCCTAGAGACGGTTGTTCCTATCGGTAATTTTATCCCTGGCGAGGAATACACAGTTTTTTCTTTGAATACACAAATCACCGGTTCATTATCTCGTTATCCTGTTGGTCCGTTGGTCCGTTTAACAGGTAATCGTCAAGCAGTTAATGGGCAGGCGAGATTTTCTGTTCTTATTTGCTTTGAAGATATCTTTCCTGAGATTGCTCGCCAGTTTGTTAAGAAGGGGGCTGATTTTTTGGTTAATATTACCAATGACGCTTGGTTTTTTGATACCTCCAGTCCCTATCAACATCTATCGGCATCGGTCTTTCGGGCGATAGAGAATGACGTTTATTTAGTACGTGCTGCTAATACAGGAATATCTGGATTTATTACGCCCGAGGGTCGTGTTTATCCTTTGATTGACCATGATTCAGGCAAGCAAACCTTTATCAGCGGTTATAAAACCAAGGATATTTTTCTTAAACTCGACCAAGACAGCGTTTATACACAATGGGGAGATTGGTTTATTCTGCTTTGTGGGATAATTGTGTTGTGTGGTATTATTAGGGTTAAATTCCCCACGTACCCTTCTTCTACGAAGAGGCTTTCCGTAGCAGAGGGTACGCGCGGGGTTCATAAGGGGGGGTAGAGATGCCTGAGTTGAAAGTAATCAAGATTCGGAAGCCAAGGGATGTAAATTTAATTTTGGGACAAAGTCACTTTATTAAAACAGCGGAGGACTTATACGAGGTTTTAATAACTGCTACCTCCGGAATAAAATTTGGTCTTGCTTTTTGTGAATCATCAGGTGCTTGTCGCGTGCGTTCTGAAGGTAATGATGAGGAACTAAAAAAGCTTGCTCAAGACAATGCCTTGCAAATTGGAGCCGGACACAGTTTTATTATATTTTTGCGCAACGCCTACCCAATTAATGTGTTGAATGCGATTAAGAATATCCCTGAGGTATGCCGGATTTTTTGTGCTTCGGCAAATCCGGTTGAAGTTATCGTGGCCCAGACAGAGTTGGGGCAGGGGATTTTAGGGGTAATTGATGGCTCTTCGCCCAAGGGTCTGGAGGCTTCTGAGGATATTGCCTGGCGTCGAGATTTCTTGCGCAAGATTGGATATAAGTTAAGTGAGGTCCAAACTTACGGAACGAAGTGAACATAATCCTTCGATAAGTGGTTCGACAAGTGGTTCGACAGGCGGTTCGACAGGCTCACCGCCCCTCGAACCGTCCCGAGCAAAATCGAGGGGCTCACCATCCTTCGAATCATCCTGAGTTTGTCGAAGGACGTAAGTTATTTGTCCGAGCTTACCCTTGACATCAAAGATGTCAAGGGTAAGCTCGCAGATAGCTTCGTTTACGACTTACGTCGCTTTGCTCCATAAGTTATGTCGTCATTTAATTTTTACTTGCAAATCTTAGGTCTTTTGTTATAATCCAAAGATGGACTTGAAGAAACTAAGAAAAACAAGTGGTCGTTTTTTTGGTTGGCTAGCCTTGCTGATTTGTTCTTTGATAATTAGGTTCTTGCCTACACAATGCCTTTATGGATTCGCAAAAATTTTGACCAAAATTGGATTTCTAGCTGTGATTAAACAAAGAACGATTGCCCTGGAGAGTTTATCGGTTGCTTTTGGGCGAGAGAAGTCTGCTCAGGAATTAAAGAAGATTACTAAGGATTGTTTTGCCTTTTTGGCCAGATCAGGCGTGGAGATAATTTTTTTCATGAGAAAGCCCCAAATGCTAAGGAATAAAGTAGTCATGCAAAATAAGCATATACTGGATGGGGCTCTTTCTAAAGGAAGAGGGGTAATCCTGGTGAGTGGGCATTTCGGCAATTTCCCCCTGGCCATGTTAAGATTGAGGCTTGAGGGTTATTCAGTGGGTGGAATTATGCGTCATATGCGTGACCAGCGAGTAGAAAGGATGTTTGCTAAGCTAAGAGATAGTTTTGGATTAAGGACAATATACAGTCAACCACGCAAGGCCTGCGTAGACATAACAATTAGGGCCTTAAAAAATAATGAAATAGTTTGTATTCAATTGGACCAAAACTTTGGCACTGCCGGTGTCTTTGTTGACTTTTTTGGTCAGAAGGCAGCCACAGCCACCGGGCCAGTAGTACTTGCCTTACGTACAAAGGCAGCGCTCCTGCCGTGTTTTATTATTAGAGAAGAAGATAACACGCATAGGATTATTTTTGAGCAGGAATTTGATCTGAGACAAGAGGATAGCTTTAATAAAACAGTCCTGCTCAATATACAGAGGCTTACGGGAATAATTGAGGACTATATTAGGCGTTATCCTGCTCATTGGGGTTGGATTCATCGTCGGTGGAAGACAAAGCCGAAGGAAGATGTTGCATTGTAGCCTTGCTTAACATAGATGGGAAATAGTTAATCTTATCGTTTCGGAATTTGAATAAAACAAATTCCGACCACCCTTTGCCTTTTTAAGTCAAAGGGCCGGACTGCGATAGGCACACTTGGTGATACGACCTAACCCTTGAGATCTATGAGGTCAAGGGTTGTCCGAAGGAAGACAGTGCAGGAACGTAAGTGAGTGCCTATCTGGTTTAACTACTTAAGATAGGGAGGTGAAAGATGGCCGAAGAGGTAAAACAAGAAGAAAAGAAGGTAGATACCAAGAAAGTAATTGCCACTATATTAAAGGTAATCTTGGGCTTGGTGTTGCTTGTTTTAGGTATCTTAGCAATAATTACCTGGCACAGACATCTATTGCTTGTAATTCGTGGTTGCATTGGATTATTTTTAATATTAGCAGCGGTTATTACATTTGCAGTTGCTAAGGAATAAAACACAACCCCCATCACTTTCTGAGGATTAAGAAGGTGGTGGGGGATCTTTATTTGTTTAGTAGTTTTTCCTGTGTTTTTGTTTATTTGGTTGAATTTTACCCTTGACATCTTTGATGTCAAGGGTTTCCCGCATGCGCACTTTGTGCTTTGCGGGATCCCGCCGAAGAGATGACGAAGGCGGGACAATTCGACCTTGACATCTTTGATGTCAAGGACTGATTAAATATGTTTACTTATATAAAAAGAAATTTTATTACCGGGATTTTGGTTACTTTTCCTCTATTGCTTACTGTTTATATTCTGGTAGTTATCTTTCAGTTTGCTGATGGTATTCTCGGTAAATTCATCAATACCCACTTAAGCAGATTCCTTGGTTTTTATATCCCTGGTTTAGGTTTAATTTTATTTTTGATCATTGTATTTTTTGTAGGTTTTTTAACCACACATTTTTTAGGAAGGAGGTTATATTTTATATTAGATAAGGCCCTAAAGCGTTTTCCCTTAATTCGACATATTTATCCTTCCATAAAACAGATCATTGAATTTCTATTTGCCTCTCAACACCAGAGGTTTAAGAGAGTAGTTTTAGTAGAGTATCCCCGGACCGGTATTCGGTCAATAGGTTTTATTACTAATCAGGGTTTCGAGGAGGCAAGGGAGAAGACTAAGCAAGACCTCTTGAGCATTTTTATTCCTTCTAGTCCTGGTCCATTAACCGGTTTTTTTATTCTTGTTCCCCGCCAAGAAGTAATATTTTTAGATATTCCTGTTGAAGATGCAATAAAATTAATTGTCTCAGGAGGTTTGCTTAATCCAGTTTTGCCTACTAAAAGCCTTTCTGAATAAGCCTCAAATTTTTTGATGAAACGGGATCTTGCGATCCGCAGTTGAAATGATTATAGCGAGATAGAACCTCCCCCTAAAAAGGATTGAACTTTCCCAAAATTAAAGTTATAATAAAATGCAAAAGATTAATCTCCTGTATGTAATCACTAAATTAGAATTAGGTGGGGCACAAAAACAGTTATTAAAGCTTATAATTCATTTAGACAAACGAAGATACAACCTATCCTTAATTACTGCCCGAGATGGTGTATTAATCAAAGATGCCTTATCTATAAAAGACCTAAGACTCATAAGATCAAGATTCTTAGAACGTCCGATAAATCCATTAAGGGACTTAATCGCCTTAGGCCAGATTTATCGTTTTATAAAGAGGAACAAGATTGACATTGTTCATACCCATAGTTCCAAGGCAGGCATTCTTGGTCGTTGGGCAGCGAGCTTTGCGGGAACAAAAATTATTGTTCATACTATTCATGGCTGGAGCTTCAATGAGTATCAAAATTACCTCTGGCGTAGAATTGCCATCTGTTTTGAGAAAATCACTGCCCTGATCACTGATCAGCTAATTGTTGTCTCCAGCAGTGACTTACAAAAGGGACTAAAAAACCATATTGGCAATAAGGATAAGTATAAACTTATTCGCTATGGGATTGACTATAAAAAATACACGGCAAAATAAATCTAGCAATCTAACCGAGTTTAATAAAAAAGATAAAGATTTCAGGGAAGAATTAAGAATAAACAGTTCCGATTTATTAGTGGGAATGGTTTCTTGTTTTAAGCCACAGAAGTCTCCGCAGGATTTTATAAGACTTGCCTATTTGGTGAATAAGTCCTTGTATCGCATGCGCCCCTACGCCAATCGGGTAGATAAATCGCTTAACAAGACGGTTGGTGCGGGGGTAAAATTTATTCTAATTGGTGATGGCGTTCTACGCAAAAAAATAGAAGGATTGATTTCCAAATTTGATTTAGGACAACAGGTAATTTTAACTGGTTGGCGAGAAGATATCCCTCGTATATTATCAGCGTTAGATATATTTGTGCTTACCTCATTATGGGAAGGGTTGCCTATATCTGTGTTAGAGGCAATGGTTGTATCTTTGCCCGTGATTGCTACCAATACAGGAGGGATTTCTGAGGTACTTCTTGAGGGCAGGACAGGATTTTTGGTTTCCCCGGGCAATGTGGACAAGATGGCCGAAAAATTAATTGGCCTACTAAAGGATAAAAGTCTAAGAGACCAAATTGGACAGAGTGCGAGGGATTCGCTGGGTAGTATTTTCAGTCTTGAGGATATGCTGAGAAGCACAGAGAATTCATACCAGGATTTAATTAAAGAGAGACTACCGGAGAAGAACGGTAAAATATAAGGGATTTCTTAATTCCAAAGATTGCTTAAGATTACAGTGTAAGGAGATGGGAAAACTGGAATAGGGGTAGGTGTAGTTTTTTAGGAGTTTTTAAAAGACTTCAAAAAGATAATGAGTGCATTAATCTATTATTTATTTATCGCTTTAACTGGCTTCTCATTAGGCATATTTTTTATATATATATTTAAAAAGCTTGTCATAAGATATAATATATTAATCTATCAGGGAATGCCTTTGATTGGTGGAATAGGAATGGGACTTTCCTTCATTATTGTTTCTTTGTTCAGTTTCTTTATTTATCAAGTTTTATCCCAGGAAGCAGTCGGTATTGTTATTGCTGCGTCAATAATGCTTATCTTTGGAGTAATCGATGACTGGCGGGAGTTATCTATTATTGCTAAATTTCTCGTTCAGATTATTGCCACGTCTCTGTTAATTCTCTTTGGCATAAGAACACATATCGTCTATATTGGAGGTCTACTTAATTTAATCATCACCTTTATTTGGGTTCTCGCGATTACCAATGCTTTTAATCACTTAGATGTAATCGATGGATTGGCTGCTGGTTGTGCGATGATTGCTAGCCTTGCTTTTTTTGTCATCGCCTTTTTAAATGGTGATATAGAGATTGTTATTTTATCTTTAGTGTTAACCGTTGCTAGTTTAAGTTGCTTTATCTATAATTTCCCGCCAGCAAAGATTTATATGGGCAATTCAGGCAGCCATTTCTTAGGGTTTACTTTAGCAGCCATTGCCTTGGGAATAAGTTATGCCCCTATGGAAAGAAAGATCGCTCTTCTTAGCCCTTTGCTTATCTTGGGATTTCCGATATTCGATACTGCATTTCTTATCTTGATGCGAGTAAGAAAATCGAGGTCAATCTTTAAGAAAAGCAATGACCATTTGGCTTGGAGGTTTTTACATTCGGGATATTCAAAGAAGAAGGCGCTACTACTGATAATTTTCTTAAGTCTGTTTTTTTCTCTTTCCGGGGTGTGTTTGAGTCAGGCCTCTAATGCCACAGGTATAGCTATTATTGTTTCAGTAGCTATAGTTAGTTTATTGTTAACCAAGAAGATGGGGCAGATTTCTATTGATGGCTAAAAAGAAAATTATTATCTTGGGTGCAGGGTTAGCCGGGCTAAGTACTGCTTGGCATTTACAAAGAAAAGGTTATGATTGTCAGATCTTTGAGAAGGAGTCCGAAACCGGAGGCTTATGCCGCTCTAAAAAAATCAATGGGTTTACCTTTGACTACGATGGGCATCTATTGCATTTTAAACATAATTATACCTTACAATTAATTAAAGACCTACTTGGTGAAAATATTATTCGCCACAGAAGATCTGCCTGGATTTATTCCTTTGGTAGATTTAGTCATTATCCCTTCCAGGCTAATCTCTATGGCTTGCCAAAATCCATCGTTAAAGACTGCCTTCTGGAATTTATCAAGACCAATCGCAATGGCTGCAAAATCAAGGAAAGTACTTCTTTTCGGTACTGGATAGATAAGACTTTCGGTAAGGGCATCGCCAACCATTTTATGATTCCTTATAATACTAAGTTTTGGACTGTGCCCTTGGCGGACTTGACCTGTGAGTGGATTGATGGTTTTATCCCCATCCCCACCTTGAGTCAAATTCTTGAGGGCACGATCAAGGAAAGCAGGCAAAACCTAGGTTATAATGCCTCTTTCTGGTATCCAGAAAGAGGCATAAATGAGGTTTCGCGAGTTTTTACAAAAGAGATAAAAAATATATATCCTCGCTGTTGCGTAAATGAAATTAACCTTAACAAAAAAGAAATAAGATTAAATGGAAAACAAAAAGAGAAATTTGATTTTTTGATTTCTACCATCCCCTTGCCGGAGATGCTTTATCTTCTTCGTAAGCTTCCCCGGAATATCGCCATCTCTTTTAAAAATTTAAGATGGAATTCTATTTTTAATTTAAATCTCGGTATAGAAAAAAAGCTTAATCATTGTCGGCACTGGGTATATTTCCCTGAGAAAGATTTTTGTTTTTTTCGCGTTGGCTTTCCTTCTAATTTTTCCTCTTTGCTTGCACCTGCCGATAAAAGCTCTATTTATGTTGAGATATCCTACTCGGGGGGAAAGCCAATCGATAAAAATAATATTGTCTTACGCATCAAGGAAGATTTAAAAAAAGCAGGCATAATTACCCCAGATGACCAGGTTTGCCTTGAGGATACCAATGATATAAAATATGCTTACCCTATCTATGATCATAATTATCGGCAATCAAGAGAAAAAATCTTGAAATTTCTTATTCAGAATAACATTATCCCTTGTGGCCGCTATGGCTCCTGGCGTTACATGTCTATGGAAGATGTGATTCTGGATGGAAAAAACATAGCCAAGGGAATGCTTAATAAACTTTAAATATGCTCCATATAATGAATCATCTTAGGGCTTTAATTCAATATCGCCATTTACTTTGGGATCTTGCGATAAAAGACATAAAGGTTAGATATCGAAGTCCAACATTAGGTTTTTTGTGGGCAATCATTGTGCCCCTGATCATGGTTTTTATCTTTAAATTTATTTTCTCAGTAATCCTCAGGGCGCAGGTGGAGAATTACCCCTTTTTTATTTATTTAATGACCGCAATCTTTCCATGGACTTATTTTTCATCTTCAGTTAGCTCTGCAACTGAGTGTATATTCAGCAATCGGGATTTGATAAAAAAGACCTATTTCCCCCGGCAGATTATACCAATTTCTGTTGTCTTAGCAAACTTAATAAATTTTATCCCTGCCCTTATTGTTATGTTTCTGGTCCTAGCCTTATTTAAAATGCAATTTACGATTTTAATCTTTTTACTACCAGGCATTCTTCTACTACAGACAATCTTTACTATTGGTCTTGCCCTTATTGTCTCTAGCCTGCAGGTTGTTCTTCGCGATGTAAGGTATATCGTGGAGTTGTTACTTATGGCTTGGCTTTACTTTAGCCCAGGGTTTTATTCCTTGACAATGGTAGCCAATTTTTCCGAGGCGTTTCTTAAACTTTATATTCTTAACCCCTTTGTGGGATTATTCAGTCTTTACCGAATAGCCTTGCTTAAGGGATATGCTAATACCCTGCCTCCGAAAGTAAATATTTTTGCCTTATCAGTTTGGGTAGTCATAGTTTGTTGTGTTACTTTTTTATTTGGCCTTTTGGTTTTTAAGAGATATGAATCACGATTTTCTGATTTGGTATAGATGAACCCCGTTACAAATGTTAAAATACCCCCTGTACTTATTTATTAGTACTAAGGACTAAGGAGGGCTTAAAATATCATGCGAGACTCTTCAAAGATTTGTAACGGGGTGAAGGCAATTAGATTAGAAAATTTAGGTAAAAGATTCGACCTAACTTATCAAAAAAATAGAGTAACTAAGGGAATTTTATCTGCTTTGTCCAGACAGAAGATCACTGCTGAATTTTGGGCCTTAAGGGATATTAATATGGAAGTCGAAAGGGGCAAGGTGGTTGGAATAATTGGAAGAAATGGCGCAGGCAAGTCCACCTTACTTAATATCCTTGCTGGCATATATACTCCTACAGTGGGCAAGGTAGAGATAATTGGTCGAGTTTCCAGCCTGCTTACCTTGGGAGCAGGTTTTCAAGATGAACTTACAGGGAAAGAAAATATATTCCTTAATAGCTCTATTCTCGGGATGAGTCGTGATGAGATAAATAAAAAGTATCGTGACATTGTAGAGTTTTCTGAATTAGATGGATTCTTAGATTCTCCACTTCAAACATATTCTCAAGGGATGCGTCTTCGTTTGGGGTTTAGTATAGCTATTCAAATGGATTTTGATATCTTGTTAATTGATGAAATTCTTTCTGTAGGCGATGTTTCATTTCAGAAGAAATGCTTTGACAAGATTGAGGAATTCAAGAAACAGAAAAAGACCTTGGTTATTGTTAGCCAGTCTTTAGATATTATTGAGCGGCTTTGCCAAGAGGCATTTTTATTAGAGAGTGGAGAGATTGTCCAAAAGAGTCATCCCCAGAAGGTAGTTGGTCATTATTTAGAATTATTAAATGAAAAAAGGCTTCCTGAGACATTTCGGCGAAGATATGGTAAATTAAGATGGTGGGCGGATAAAAGATTCTGGGAAAAAAAAGAAGGCAGTAAAGAGGCCAGGATCGTCGAAGTTAAGACCTATAATTCAAATAGAAAGCAAACAAGGAGATTTAAGCTTGGAGAAAAAGTTACAGTTCGAGCTGGCTTTGTCGTTGATAAAGAAATCGAAAAGCCTCATTTTGGCATAGCCATATTTCGTGAAGACGGCGTCTATTGTTATGGCCCGAATACTTCTTTTGACGGACACTCTATAGATAAACTTAATAAAGGAGAAGGCTTTTTTACCCTTGAATTCAAATCTTTGCTGCTAAGGCCGGGAAAATATCGTTTCTCTGTAGCCATCTGGGATAAGGATGAACTTTGGGCTTATGATTACCATGTGGGTTTTTATAAGTTTGAAATTATCGGGGAGAATAAGGATGCTCAATTGTTAAATTTAAGGTACGTGTGGGAGCAAGAGGGCTGGTGGCAAAAATTTAAAATAACTCAATCGGAAGAACCAGATGCGCTTTTTAATTTAATTCACCAAAGTGAAGATAAGATTTCTTCTTCCGATGTTGAGTTATCTTCGTTCGAACTTTTAGACTTATCTGGTAATCCGAAGAGCGCCTTTCATGCCGGAGGAGATTTCAAGATAAAATCAAAATTCAAATTTCTTAAAGAGCCTCAAGATTATTATCTTTGGTTGGGATTGTTTCGCTGCGATGACGTCTATTGTCACGGCGTATTAAAGAAATTGAACGCGGAAACGGCTACTTTAATTTATCCTGACATTCCTTTGCTTACCGGAGATTACTATCTGTCCATAGCTGTGTGGGGGAAAAATCAGAAAGCCCTCTTGTTGTATAAAAATAAGGCTTCTGTTTTTAAGATGACTTTTTTGGGAGAAGACCACGGAACAGTCTACTTAGAGCACTCTTGGAAATGGAGGTTGCTTTAGGGGCAATCAATTAAGGAGGATAGAGAAATGAGAAATAATTATCCCAAAGTGAGTTTAATTACCGTAAATTTTAACGGCAAGAAGCATCTTAAAAGACTTTTTGATTCGTTATTCAGGTTAATTTATCCGAAAAATAAACTGGAGGTTATCTTTGTGGATAATGTCTCTACGGATAATTCAGTTAAGTTTGTTAAAAAGAATTACCCCAAAGTAAGAATTATAAAAAACGATGTTAATAACTATTGCAAAGCAGTTAACTTAGGAATAGTAGCGTCAAAGGCAGAATATATTGTTTTAGTAAACAATGATACAAGGGTAAGTAAAACTTGGTTGACCGAGTTGATAAAGGTTATTTCTAAAGATAAAAAGATCGCCGCTGTAGGTAGCAAGGTATTAACCATGTCCGGAAGGATTCAAAACGTTGCTCATTATGAACTTCCTAATTTTTACTGGGGAGAGCGCGGCGCCGGCCAGGAGAATAAGAGATATAATACCTTCGAAGAAGTTTCCAGTTTATGCGGTGCTTCGGTTTTATATAGGAAAGACGCCCTTTCTGAAGTGGGGTTATTTGATGAAGATTTTGTAATCTACGCTGAAGACGTAGATATGTCTTTTAGGCTGAAGCAGAAAGGTTATAAGTTGATATTCGTTCCAACCAGTATTATTTACCATAAATTCCACGGCACCGCCAGCGAAGAACTGGCTCGCTATTATATAGAAAGGAATCGATTGCTGTTCTTGGCCAAACACTATCCTCATAAATTAAGCAGCTCTTTGATCGGCAGCGGATATTTTACGGCAAAAAGATCTGTTAATTCGCACGGTAAAATTTATTCCCTTTTTCCGGAAATAATTACGAAATTAATGAGGACTCACTCCTCGAATATTGTAAATGAAGTTATGTCCGAGCTATTTGGAGAAATAAATAAGATTGTTAATTACGAGAACGAATTATTGATAAAAAAGTTTAACGAGATGGCCGAAGACCAGAAAGAGGCTAACGTTAGTATGACTCGCGCAAATGAAGAATTAAAGCAAAAAATCAAAGAAATTGTTCAGAAAGATAAGGAATTATCCGATAAAGAAAACAAAATCACCGAAGATAGGAATAATACTTATACTCATTTAAACAATGTCCTCAAGGAGTCGCAAAAGAAGGTTAATGAGCTTAATGAAAGGGATAAGGAATTAACTCTTTTTAGAGATAAATTAACCGATCTCTCCAGGCAATTCAAATCCCAATCAGAGGAGCTCTCCAAGAAACTTAAGATTATCTCAGAAAGAGAAAAGGAGTTACAACAGAGACATAAGGATATTGGACAAAAGGACAAGGAATTAACCGATCTCTCCAGGCAATTCAAATCCCAATCAGAGGAGCTCTCCCAGAAACTTAAGATTATCTCAGAAAGAGA
>JADHWR010000057.1 GCA_016783355.1 Candidatus Omnitrophota bacterium
TTTTCCAAATAAAGCCTTCTCCAGCACCAACAGCCGTATCTATGCCTATATCTATACCTGCATTCTTAGCTATTTCTAAAACATTTTCCTTGTTTATTCTTCCTTCCAGAGCTAAATCTTTTATGTCTAAGCCTTCTCTAATAATGCTTCCGCCAAAGTTAGATGCAGCGGCAAAGACGATAGGATTTTTGACACCTTTGAAAAGCGCTCCTCCAAAGAAACCAGTCAACGCATATTCACCAGCATCTTCCCAATTATCAATGTCTCCCCTGATCATTCCTGTGGCTACGTTATAAGCGCTACCTGAAGAACCTTTAACAATAATATCATTCAGCACAGGATGACTCTTGGCAAATTGACCGTACTTGGTACCATTCTTTATGGTATCAAATATTTTCCCTGCGCCATGGAATGCGCCATGCCAAAGATAACCTTCTCCATGGGCTAATAGGCCTTCTCCAAGGCCTAAAGGTTCTGGATCGAAGCCCTGGGCATATTGGCTCTTCTGTTGAGCTGCGTCTTTGAGATGATAACTAATCTTTGCAATACGGCCACCGTTTTCAAATGTCTCGCTAGCAAATTTTAAAGTTGAAACAACGGGTTCAGGGGTTTGGGCCAATAGCTTTGTAATTCCATGCCCAGGACCTAACTTTTGTAGTGCGGCAGGAGAAAGAACCTTATATTTATTGCCGTTTTGAATGAGGCGTGCACCTTTTGTGGTTGTATTTAACCATTTGCCTCCCTTTGCTACTCCGATAGGCACAGCAGAAAGAACAATGGTATTAAACTTTTCCCGACCCGTAAGCCACTCGTCTGTCAATCCATAATGGTACAACTCATGTGCCCCCCAAGAAGATGCTACAGATGCAGTAAGTAGTATTCCAGCCCAAAGCTTACTGCTAGCAAGACCTTTGGAAAAGAAGGCAATATCTGCAGCTGTAAGAAGCGCTGCGCCAGTATACGCCCCTCCCTTTTTAATAGTAAGAGCATTGTCTGCTACACCGTAAATTAAACCGTCATCAATATACTTAGTGCCAAATTTCTCTATTATGTCTTTTTGTGCATTACGCCAATTTTGTTCATATGTTATCGTATTTAAACTTCCTGATCTGGAAATATCTCTTAAATAATATTTTTCCGTTAATATGCTATTTATTTCTTTTACTTCATGAGAAGCAAATTTAATTTTAGGATTTGTAGATAGTGGTCTTCGACCTCTCTCTCTTCCTACTATTCCTAGTATGTGTCTATCCGCGAAGCAAGTTTCATAAAGTTGCCTTATCTGCCTTTTTGCCTGAGGAGAAGCTAGTTTATAGTCATTAGAGAGCTGTTTATAGGCGAGTTCTCTAAAAGCTGCATCATCAAGATCTTTAGCCACAAATTTATTTCCAATAGGATCATAACCCCAAGCTCTTAAACTACCATCCCTTGTCTTTTGCCAGTATCCTCCTCCTAAAAATAGATTGTCAGTATAATCTTTTCCTTCTATGTTAAGGTGTTTTTCAAGAAAAGCTGTATGCAGGCCTTCGGTGTTTCTGTGGAAATAGTCAATTTTCTGTTCATAATTGTCGCCTGTTGCTATAGTTATTTCACCTTTGCCCTCTGGTATATTGTTAATAGTTATTTCACCCGCTATATTCTTGGTCATATAATATTTATTAAATACGCTGAATGATGCATTATAAAATGGGTGGGTTGAATCACTATTTTGTCTATAAAGGAACTTGTTTGTTTCTTTATCAAGGCTTGAGAAGTATTCGAAATTGAAAGGTTTTCTTTCCTTTATTAATTCGGCCTTATAACTATCGAGTAATTTATCAAGGGTATTCTCTCTAAGCTTTACTACCTCGGTAAGTTTCCAGCTTTCACCTTCAACTACGTTTCCTTTTCTATCAACTGCCTTAATAAAAGTATGTTGAGTTATCGGTAAGATATCATTTTCCTGGTTCTCTCTAAAGTGGATAGAGATGTCCGGAATTTCAAAATAGTTGAGATTTCTGCCCTTCCCAGCCCATCTTAAGTCAAATAGGCTCCTTTGCTCAGAAGTTACTTTTGCGCCAGCGATATCTCCGTCTTTTATGGTAACTGTCCCGCCAACAATATTTCCTTTTTTATCTTTATTAACATCTTCGGCATAGAATGCTCTTCTGCCAAAGATAAGAGGTTGTTCACTATTAAATCTGGCGGTCCATTCCGAACCGTGTGCAAAAGCTAAAGGACTAAAGGTATCTTTGCCAAAGAGATCTAATTGGTATTCGAGGTTTCCTTCTTTAGATTTCAATACAAAGATGTTGTCACCAACTGTCTGTCCATTATGCTTAAGGTGCTCCATCTCTCCTTTTACGGAAACATCGAGTATTCTAGAAATGTCAAACCTAGGCTGTGAATTTTCGCGAGAGGATGCCCCAGCAATATTTTGACTTTCACTTTCGCGTTGAGGTATATCCGAAATATATGCATCTTCGGCACCGGAGGAGAGTTGGATTCTTAATCCACCGGCTTCTATTTGCAGATTACCTTGTTCTCTATTCTTATATAATTCTTCTCCTTCAGGAGTAGAAATTGTTCTTGAAAGCTGCACTGCTCCTTGGTTGTCTCTCCAACCCCCGTAATAGGGTGTAACTATATCTTGATTAACTAAATCCTGTCTTAAACAAAACAGGGCTGTGTGCTCGCCTTGGATATCTACCTTTCGACTATCATTTAAGTTAGCTGCATCTATTGCCGTTTCTGGAATCTCTTCCAGGTAAGGTCTGGGAAAATCATGGACACTTACTTCTGAGCTACCTGTCTTTGTAAGATTCATCTTGAGTCTTCTTTTCTCTTCGCTTATTTGACCAATGAGATGATGGGCAAAGATTACCCCTGTTCCTGTATAATCCAAGACATTGCTTTCATTCATAAAGTTTCCAGTTTGATCAAGTTGGAATTGTTCTTTATTTGTTACTTTATAGAATCTTTTTTCTTTGGCCCAGGAGAACAGCCCTCCATGTTTATCTTTGGCTACAGGGATATCTTTAGAAAATTCTTCGGGCCTGCTAAGAGAAAGGTCTCTTAGTTCAACAAACATACTAACCTGTTCGTTTTCGCCTATCCCTAATCTCAAAGGGGTTGAAGAACCTTTATCAGGAAGAATAAACGCACCTTGCACATCAGCTACTTTAATGGAGTGGTCTTGATCTGCCTCAGGAATAATGGATGGTGATTTGATAGAAGGGGTCTCTTCGAATCTTAATTTTCTAAGGGCTGTTTCTACAAGACCTTCGTCTTTTAAGCTAAAGTCGGCTTTTGAAATACTGCTTTCGTCTTTTATTAAAGTAAACGGTAGTTCTTCAAAATAAGAAATAGGGCCATTAAAATCGGCTTTTTGGGCTACGAGAGGGCTTTCTCCCTGAGCAAGAGTTCTGTCTCCATCCTTAATCGTATGCTTTATTCTATGTTCCTTTTGAATATTTTCTCCAAATTTAACATCAGTAAATACAGGTACTTGCCATTCGCTCTCTCCTGCATTACGCGTAGTATAAACTGCCCAAGAATCAACCCTAAATTTTCCTTCCACGTTTCCATAAGGTCTGGAAGATATTTCTTCTGGAGAAGCAACTTTGAACTCTTTAAGATTAAAAGGATTTTTGCCATCGGGTTGTAATCCTACAGATTCTCTTATGGTAGAACCTTCAGACATAACAGTAGTGCCATAAGCAAGGAGAGGTTTGTCATCTATCTTTTTACTATCTACGGCAATTTTTATTCCTTCATATTTAGCCCGACCAAGGTTTTTCCATTCTCCATAATCTAAAGCTAGTGTGTTGATATCAAGACCTTCGGTTTGGAAATTGCCTTTTTCATCAAAATATGATCCATTCTTAGGCTTAATAACAAAACCATTCGTACCTTCTGCTAAATTAATCCGATGTCTTGCATCGCTGAAAGGAGATATAAGCCTTCCTTCTACAACCTTATTTAGAGTAAGTTCCGGCTTTACCTCGCTGGAAGGCAATGTATCGCTTTTGGGTTGATCTTTAAAAGTTCCTATTCCTAAAGAAAATTTGGAGGCAATGAGCTCATGTCCTCTTTCTCTTAAAGACGGTATTTGCATCCACATCTCCACTGTCTTTTCAGGAACCGCGGTATCGCCCTTTGTGACTAATGTAATCAAGCCGTTGGGCCCTGAACCTACATCTACAACCTCTCCTTTAACCGCATTAGCATTAGGTATCTGATGAGTATATTGACCTTCGGCAGAAGAATACGAAGTAGTAAACTTGCGTTCTGTTATTTTATTCAGGGATTCGGTATTATCTATATTAGCCACTATCTCATTTGTGGTGGCTTCGGTCTTAAAAGTATCAACTAAATCCAAACGAGTTGGTACAGCATTAGTAATTACTCCACTAGGATGTGGAACTGTGATTGTTAAAGAGCTGTTTTCGGACACTAATGATCTTATAATAGCTGCATATCCATACAATCCTTGCTTACTTCCAATTACTACATTTCCTTGCTGGTCAGGGAGATGCCCTATTCTCGTATCTTTTGTGAAGTTGATGCCAGCATCTTTTACAGCATATTCTCCTGAACTAGATGTCTTAACCTCAAACTCGGGAACCTTATTCCATACCGCTCCTTCTGAATAGAGAGGAGCGAAGCTTACAGTTTTATCTCCAAAGTTAAGAAGTAATTTTTGCCTTCCTCCGCTTATATTTACTTTGCTGTCCGGATAAATAGGAGTGATGAAGCTAAGCTCAACACCCTCACCAAGCTTATCAATATTGTTACCCTGCGAAGATTCTCGGTCAGGAAGACTTTCAACTATATTGATAAGACTAGAGGCGGTTTCATATAACTGCTTACCTTCGGTAGTCTTCAACGCACCCACTTGGCTCAGGATATCTTTGCGCTGTTCTTTGCTAAGATCAGTTCCTCTCTTTTTACTCTGCACTATCTGAGGCGAAACACTAAGCGTCGCTCCGTCAAAAGCAAGGCTTGTGGCGTCTCCAGGTAAAGCATCCATTTTTACATCTCTTAACTCCTGCTGAAGCAGGACGATGTCTTTTTCTCCTTTTAATGTTTTGCTTATTTCTGAAGTATCAATGTTTCCTTGATCTACCTGGGCCATAATTGTTGCTATTAAATTATTTTGGCCTTTTGCCTGACCAACCTGAGTAATTACTCCTTCGGATTCGTTAGAGGTAATGCCATTTCTATTATCAAGCTGAAACGTAATAACACCACCTTTGCCTGTAATTGTTGTGAAAATGATATCATTGTCCACCCGGCTGAAGTTAATTAAAGGATTGCTTCTAAATTGTCCTTCGCGTGTTTCATCTGTAATATCATTTTCATACGAAAATCTTCCGGCAGTAATCGCGCCTTTAGAATTAAGGACTGGCTGAACAAACATTGTTCCTTTTTCTTTTCTGCTATCCTTATACAAAGCCCTGACTTCCACGCCTAAATCAGATGATTCAAAACTGGACAGAGAAGAAAGGTCTTTTTCATCTTTAACTACTGCCTTGTATAGATCTTTATGCATAATTGAAATAACTTGATTGGTATTAAGTGATTTTTCGAGGTCGGGGAAAACAAAACCCCCTTCTTTCAATTTGCCTAATTTATCGCCTTTTCCTTCATAAGTCCTATAAAACGGAGCGATCTTGTGAAAATCTCCGTATTCTGAATCTGCATGGGTATGAAAACCTACAAAATAATCTGTAAAGAATGATTGAGGTAAAAAGCTTGCTGTGCCAATCACATTATCCACGGCTGCCTGGTGCAGGGTGGAGGCGGTGTAGTTGACCAGGGATGAGGAAAAAGAAGGCAGGATATTACTTACTCGGCCATCATCAACAAATTGGTTCCAGGAATCATAGTTTCCTCTTTGCATTGCGTAATCGGCATTGGCTTTGAAATTGGCTATACCGGAGAACTGGGCAAGTTTTTCGATGTATTGGGTCTGGCTCCAGCCACCTGCGCCTTTGGTATATAAAGGTGATGTGCCGCCAAAGGTGAGGTAATTAGTGGCGAAATCCTTAGGCTCTATCCAGTCAGTCTTAAAGCGACTGCTGAGAGTAGAAGCGAGAGAATACACTCCTGCGGTTGCAAGATAATTTGTACCAGCCATCTGAAGACGGGTTAGGCCCAATTTGTTTTTGTCGGTAGCGGAGTCATAGTCGCCGCCTAAGGCATTTAGTCCTACAGAGACACCGCCTCTCAACAGGGCGGTGCCAATCGCCTGACGAAAACTCTGCTTCTGGCCAGTAAATCTCGCCCCAGCATATCCGCCCAGGCTTGAGCCTAAAACCTGAGAGTAGCTCATTGTGTGTTTGCCAAACCAGTTGCCTTTTATTGCCGCGTATTCTACGGCTAAACCAACTCCCTGAGAAATCATACTTGAGCGAAAAGAAGGATCGCTCCAGGCCAGTTTTGTATTGGAAAATGAGGAATCGCCAAAAATAGAAGAGGGGATACGATAATTAGCACCGTATTTATAAGGGCTTACATCTATACCGTGAAACTTTTCATCTTTACTAAGCTGTTTATCCGTTATGTCTATGGTAGTTTTTAAATCTAACGCATCCAGCGCAAGACCAAAACCAAGATGGCCAAAAGCAGAGCCGGCTAAGGAACCAAACTGACGGGCAATATAGGGATTCTTCTTATAAAAACTTGTGCCCTTTATTGCCTCATAAGCTAATAAATTGCTGCCACCGATTGCTGCGCCTTTTAAGCCACCCATTAGCGAACCTCTGAGCAGAGGACTCTTATCCCAAGATTTCCAAAATCCATTTGAGCCTGTCTCACTAAGATACTGCCGAGGATTTTGGTATGTGGTTATTGTTCCGCTTATAGCCCCGCCAACGGCATAGCCGAATATCTGGGAAGTACCTGGGCTCCAGCCAAACTCATGGACAGCAAGATTTGTGGCTGACTGGCCAAGCTGGCTGGTAAAGCAACTTATTCCGAAGTCTTTCAATCCACCTCCAAGAATTAAAGATGAACCGATAGTAATTGCTGCGCTAATGGCAAGGTCGGTAGTTGATGGCTCTTTAAAAAGAGGGTCTAAATCGGGAAGGGTGCCTTTATAGGAACGGGCGCCGTAGAGATAAAGGGTATGCGCAGGCAACATAGGAATTAGCCCTATCTTAGCCGGGTCCCCAGTAATCAGGCAGTAGCCGGAAAACTTCTCCAGAAACTCCTCTTTAGACGATACGCTATCGCCTTTGTCATAGAAATAGACCTTTTGTTCATCTATTTTGGTAACGAGAATAAAGTGGCCTGTTTCTGATGAGTCAATATTTGAATTAAGATGGGCGATGAAGGGAAGTATATTGTTAAATTGTTCTTTATTGATTTTTACTGGGGAAAGATCAAGGCCAAAATATTGGGCGGTTTTGGAAATGGCATAAAGAGAATTTTTTAGTTT
>JADHWR010000008.1 GCA_016783355.1 Candidatus Omnitrophota bacterium
GGCAATAAACTACCTATACCATTAAGATTACCAATATACCTATTAGCCTCGGAAGCTAAATTTACTAATTCTTTAGTATAATTGATCTCAGGGGGTAACTTATTAGGAATAAAAGCCCAATAATCTCTATCTGTTTTTAGAACCTTGCCTGCGGGACTATCTTTAAACTTGTTTATCTCCATTTTCCCTCCTAGTTTAAACAATTGCCTTATTGAAGTCTGCTTCAATTATACAGTTCCTAATTGAAGAAATCAACTATTTTCTTCAATTAATCTACGAGTTTTCTGTAGATAGTCGCTAATTATAGAGGTAAAATCCTTGGCATAGGTCTCTGTTTTTCGATCGCCTACTCCAAAAACCGTGGAGAACTCTTCTCTTGTGGTAGGTTTAACCACGGCCATATCTTTTAAAGATTTATCCCCAAAGATGATAAAAACAGGCAGTCCTTTTTTATGGGCAAGCTCTGTTCTTTTTCTACGCAGCAATTGGAACAACTTTTGGTCTATCCCATGCCATTGTTTTTCTTTTATTTCCCTTCTTTTCTTAGCGATTTCTTTTTTCTTCTTGGCTAACAACGGCTTGACCAATGTGGGAGTTATTTTTCCATTCAATACCTTTATCCCCGAAGAAGTAAGAGAAAGAGTAGAATACTCCCCCTCCCTGCGGAGAAAATCCTGTCCTATCATTTGTTCTATCATGTATCGTATAAACTCCAACGAAGAACCGGCCATTGAACCAAATTTGGACAGATGATGATGACCCCTTTTCTCGACATTTTCGGTAAGATGGCCTTTTAATATATTCGCTATATGCCTTGCTCCAAACCCATAATCAATATCCTGCGTAGCCTCATATACAGAAAACAATATATCCTGCCCCATTTTTAAAGGGTTTTGGACCATATCAAATTCATCCAGACAATAGTCGCAAGCCTCACAAGAATTTTTCTCGTATATCTGGCCAAAATAACTGGCAATGGCCCTATGCCTGCACTGGGGTTTTGAGCAAAAATGATACATTTTATTTAATTTGTCTACGAGGACATCCTGATTGGAAGACTTTTCTGATAGAAATTTCCACGTACGGTAATCCCTCCCGCCGTAAAACATATAGCAATAGGATGCAAGTCCGTCACGCCCGGCTCTTCCTGTCTCCTGATGATAATATTCCAGGCTCTTGGGCATGGCAGCGTGTATTATAAAGCGAATATTTGAACGGTCGATGCCCATACCAAAAGCAACTGTTGCCACTATTATGTTGACTTCCTCACGCACAAACTTATCCTGATTTACATGGCGTATCTCATCCATAAGACCTGCATGATAAGGCAAGTTCTTAAAACCAAGCCTGTTGAGCCTATCGGATGTCGTATCCACATCATCCCTGCGCAAACAATATATAATGCCGGGTTCGTCAGCGTGTTTTTCTAAAATATCCGTTATCTGTTTAAGGATAAGCGTACGAGGCACCATCCTATAGGTCAAATTAAAGCGATCCACGGGAGTAATGTGTATTTTGGGGTCGTCAAACTCAAGCTGCCTTACAATATCATCCTGCACTTCTTTTGTAGCAGTAGCCGTAAACGCATGAACGCTTATCAATGGAAATGGAAATGCTTTTTTGATAATCCTTAGATTGCGGTAATCAGCCCTGAAATCATGTCCCCAATGGCTTATGCAATGAGCCTCGTCTATTACGAAAAAAGAAAGGGGGAGCGATTGCAGAAGATGCACGGTCTCCTGGTTCTGCAGGCGCTCCGGTGAGATATAAAGAAGTTTTATTTTTTGTCTCTGGATTAAATCTATTATCTCTCTTTGTTCTCTGGAAGATAAACTGGAATTTAAATACACTGCGGCTATCCCCATATCCTTCAATGCATCCACCTGGTCTTTCATCAAAGATATCAACGGAGAGATCACCACTGCCATGCCGTCCTTAAGAAGGGCGGGCAATTGAAAGCAAAGGGATTTACCTCCGCCTGTAGGCAGAACCGTAAGGCTTTCTTTGTCTTGCAGGATAGAGATAATGATTTCTTCCTGCAAGGGACGAAAAGACGTATAGCCCCAATATTGCTTTAATACGGATAGCATTTGTTCGCGAGTATAATTCATGTCGTTATATTATAAAAGAAAACTCAGGGCGGTCAAGGAGTAAGCCTTTTGGTTAATGAAAAGTAACCGCCGGTTAAGGCATCCAAAGACGCACTGAGTTCTTCGAGGCGCAGTTGTTTTTCTTGGCGTTTGTCTTGCGTCAAGTCCTTTGAGGCAAGCTCTAAATTTAGGCGCTTACGCTCAAAATACAATTTGGTTACCTGATCAAGAATGTCATTGCGCAGTTGAACCATAAGGCGAACCTGAGAATCAATCAAGCGCTGCTGGTCAGACCAGATTAAATCAGATAAATTCCACTTGAGAGAAACCCCCCAGTCGCGAGGGCCAACGGTAAACCCTGTTGATTTTGAATTACTATAACTAGATATTGTTTTATCGTAATCCAAACTAAAATCAGGTAAAATAGCTTTAAGCCGCGCTCCTCTTCTTAGGGCTTCGATCTTCTCGGGATCAATTACTTGTGCATATTTTATTGCTGCTTGTTGAACCTGCTGAATAGTCGGCTCTGTCTGAGGCGGGTGGCAGCCAAGGCGAAGTCCTTGCCTGCGCGCAGTGCAAATGAGCACAGGCGAGGTGGATTGGCTGACAGGACCCGCTTCCGTGCAATCCGTAGTTACAAATAGCCCCTTATCTGTCGCAGCATAGAGATTTCCGTTATTATCCATCGCCAAAAAACGGATATCCTTAGTGATTAATCTTAAAGAGACCTCATTCCAGAAATGCTTCTTTTCATCATAATTAAATATGCCTGAATCAGTTACAACAAAAACCCTTGATTTAGATGAGATAAGAAGGAATTTAGTCTTCTTCGTTAACAATCCAAAAGAAGACTCCGGATTCCAGCTTCTGCCTGCATCCTCGCTTTTATAGATACCTCCTCTAGTAGCCAAATAGAGGATTTGAGGTGCTCTTGGCTCAAGGGCGATATGTCTTATTGAGGAAATCTTTTCTGTCTTCGCCTCTTCTTCTGTCTCTGTATCTAAGAAATTTGCCTTTGCGATAAATATTCGTTCGTAAGACTGGCCTTGCTTAATCTTATATACCCCATTAGGAGTAACGACATAGATCAGATTATTTATTCTATCATGCGAAAGGGCTAAAATGTACGCGTTTCCTAATTTCCCTCCAAGCTTAGTCCAGTTAGTAACTCCTTCCTCGCGGACAAATAATCCTGCTTGTGTTCCTAAATAAATTTTACCATCATCAGTAATAATTAGATTTACACAATTAGCCTCCTTAGCGTCTCTGCCATAGAAAATGCGCTGCCAGCTCTTACCAGTGTCCTTGCTTTGAAACAGACCAAATTCAGTAAGGGCGAAAATTTTCGTTTTATCTTTCGGCACAACATAAATAAAATTCACGGCCCGCCCTGTTGTCAGTGCCCTCTGCCACTTATCTCCCCCATCTTCACTTTTAAATACCCCATACTTGGTAGCCAAAAAGATTGTTTTGGGTTCCGCTTCATCTACCCAAACACAATTTACCTGCTCAATCTGCCTGCTTATATTCTCCCATGAAAAATCCTGGTCCGCACAGACACACCCAGAGCCCATTGCCCACAAAATTACACATCCCCATAAAATCCTACTTCTCATCTCAATCACCCCCTTACTCTAATAGACGCAAGGATAAGTAAAATCTCACATATTTTTTTCTTTAGGAGGCGGTTCTTGCTAACTTATACTATTAACCGAATGAAAGTGTTTATTCCCAGCGCTGAAATCTTTCAGCGGTCTGCTACGGCTTACCCCGCTCTTTCTACTTGCGGAGAGACACTCTGAAGCAGAAAGGGCGGGGCTTACGACTCGTTCATTTGGGAATCAGGTCTCCACATTTGACAACAAGCGGGCTCTGTCTTGGCTGCCACCCGCTTGGTATGCAACCTTATGAAACTAATTTTGGAAGTCGGACTTCCAAAATTGACCTTGTAAGCGGGTGGCGAGGCGGTGGGCTGCCCAGAATTGCCCGCCCCGTACCGTACGGTACGGGGCCCGCAGCGAATTGAATCTACTGTCTGTCTCTCTTCTTGTAGTAAAACATTACGTAAAACGTCTGCAATTCCCTTTGTAAAATTACTTTTTAGCGGCAAACCTGCCGCTTTGAACAATAGAAAATTGAAATCAGACCGCAATTGAGCCTTTTTATTTTGTCTATTGTCTATTTTCGATTGCTCAATTGCTCTATGCGCTGTTATAATAAAAATTAATTTGACAGCACACTAAGGTAGGCTTGTTTGACTTCCTGGTAGTCTGGTGTGTCAATATTTTTGTAAAGCTGGAGGGCTTCCTGGAGGTATTCTTTAGCCTTAAATTTTCTGCCTAATTCTTCATACATCAATCCTAAATCATAATAAACTCCGGCTAAAACCGGCAGGTTTTTAATTGTGCGGCAGAGAAATATTGCTTCCTTAAAATACTCCTCTGCTTCCTTGTATCTCTTAATCTCCCAGAAATATTCGCCAATCATCCAATAATCAGAACTCAAGTTGAATCTATGGTCAAATTGCCTATCTAAGGCTAAGCCCTTTTGATAAAATTCCCAAGCCAAATCATAATCTTTCTCAATCAGGGCAATTTCTCCCACATCAAAATAATAATCGCTTAATTCATCCTCTGCTTTAAGACTCTCGAAGAGCTCCTTGCTCTTGTTAAAAAACTCCTTAGCCGAAACATAATCATCCCTCTCTTCATAAACAAAACCCAGATTAAAATAATTATAGGCTAAATTAAGCCTGTGTTGAGGATTGCCTTTTCTTTGTCGATTAATCTCTAAGGCCTTTGTCACCAGAGAAAATGCTTCCTCCTTATTACCCTTATCGCTATGCCAGATAGCTAATCTGCCTAAGGTATCTGCTTCGTGAAGCTTATCGTTGTATTTACGGCTCAACTTTAAGGCTTTTTCATAAAACTGAAGAGAGTCTGGATAATCACCCCACATATGCTTTGTCCAGGCAATCTGAATGTAAGCAGTAGCTAAGTTGTGGTGGTCTTTCTTTTTTTCGCTAAAACGGGCTAAATCAAAATATGCCTGCAGGCTCAAATTTTGTTCACCCATTCGGAAATACACATCCCCTAAAAGTTTATAAGCAGCAAGATATGTGGGCTGCGAGGCAATTATTCTCTTAAGATGAGAAACTACCTCTCTGTTGTTGCCCTGTTGATAAAGTTTCTGGGTTTTTTGAAACAAAATATAAGTTTTTGGATTAGTTGTGGGTAAAATCTTAAAAAGAACAAAAGCAGCAATCACAAAAACAAAACCAGCGCAAAAAAGGCCAATTCTTCGATTACGCTTAGAATTGGTGCTGAGCGAAGTCGAAGTGCTAATTCTTCTTTTGTATCTTACTATGCGGGCAAGGTGTGTAAAAATCTCCCCTTTCTTGGTCTGCCTCTTGACTCTTGGAGGAAACAATTGAAAACTTGGCTCTCCATAAAGCACATAACTAAGCCAGGTAATACAAGATATACCGTATAATTCAATCAACTTTAGGCGTGCCTGGCGAACTGCGCCACCCAGGGAATTGCCCCCGGTTAGCTGATTATAAAATTCCTGGGCAAAATCCTTGCTTTTTGTGTCCTCAATTCTAAAAAATGTGCCGATAAAATGTCGCACACCGGAAAAAAGAAATGCCGAAGCCAAACTCGCAATATTCTTTTGTATCTTCTCGTCTAATAAATCTTGTGTTATCCTTCCTGACTGACAGGCATTAGCAAAAATAATGCTGGGCAAAAGACCCGTCTGCCCCATTACCAATATCTCCTTCGCCGTTATCCAGCCATCGCTTAATACAAGGCCGCAGGATTGTTGCGGATGACTCCTGTCAAATTCTACATGTCCGGCGTAATGAATAATATCGTAATCTCTTAAATTTTTCTTCACATAATTGCTATTAATATCCTGCGCCTTGAAGTCAACCTTTATTTTCTTGCTTTTGGTCAAATAATTCTTAATAAATAAACCTTCCTCATAAGCAGACCTCAGGTCTCCTGTGGGATTGGCGAGGATGAGCATCTTAACACTTCGACTGAGTTTATCCCGAGCGGAGTCGAGGGACTCAGTGCCAATCCTGAGCCTGTCGAACGGGTTGGCACTTCGACTGGGTTTATCCCGAGCGGAGTCGAGGGACTCAGTGCTGGCACTTCGAGAGAATCCCCGGTAGCGTGGCTGATACTGAAGCTGCTCTGAGCGCAATATACGGCCCAAATTAAACTTTAAACCTAAAAATTCTTTGCCATCAAAAAGATACTCCCACATAATATCAACCAATCTTTCGTCTAAAGCCAAAACAAGGTTATCATCCTCTTCCATTTCTATCAGTTTCTCTTTAATTGGATGAGGAAAAATAAGGTCAAAAAGCAAATGGCTGGATTTCTTAAGTTCGTCGAATGTTGCATTACTGAGCCGCATTTGATTATCTACCTTATTAATAAGATGTATTATCTCTTTGTTTAAATTATTAATCTCCTTTAAATCAAAATCGTGGTAATTTATTGTCTTTACTGTAGGTAGATGCTCCTTTTCATACAAAGCCAGAGAAATCCTCTCAGTATCCACCCGGTTTAGCTCTAAAATCCAGATTTGATTATCGAGTCTGCTTCTTTCAAAATTGCTCATCGTATTTCAATATTAATCGCTCCGAGTAACTCTTTCTGCCAAATCTGAATGCTATATTTACCGAAATTCAGATTGTCAAAAAAGACGCCCCCTGCCTTTGCCCAATAAGACTCAATCTCTATTTCATCCTTGAGTAAGACTAAGCGAACCCCCTCTAAAGGAAGGTCTGTCTCCTTTTTTCTTATCTCTAAGGTTAATCCTGCAATATCCCCTTCCTTTTTTTCTATCTTGAGAATAATTTTTAAATTTTCGAATTCCTTAATTAGGCAAATCTCTTCTTTAAATTCAGAGATTGAACGGCTGCGCACTATTGAAGGAGGAACAATCTGATTACCGAGGATAACATTGGCGCTTGTCTGAATTAGTTCCAATGCCCTTTCTTTAATCGCAATGATCGCCTCTAAGATAAAGGGGGTTGTCTCTTGCTTTACTAAATCCTTCGCCCGTTGCACAAGAGAAAGAGAGGGTTCTTCTTTTTCTTCTATCGCTGCGGTTTTCAAAATAGCCAAAATCTGACTGCAGCGTTGGCACTCAACAATATGGCGCTCTAACTTCTGTGCCTCCAGACTTGAGAGCTTTCCCTCCGAGAAGCAAACCATGGTTTCTTCATCAGGACAGCCGTGGCTCTCTGCCTTGTGTTTTTGGCGATAAAATTGATAGGCCATTTTGATTATCCTCTCAAGCTTAATCATATATCCTCTCTACTATAATAGACGAAAGAAAACTACAATTCTAACCCTTTTTCTTCAAAACATTTTCGCAGTCGCTTCATCAGGCGCTGCTTTCGCATATCAATCGTGCTTCGCGAGATGCCTAAATCCTGCCTTAAAAATTCTAAGTCAATTCCTTGATAAATATGCATCTCTAACAGATGACGCTCCTTAAGATTTAATATTGAAATGCACGCGGAAAGGGCCTCTAATTTTTCTTGCTCAATCACAACTCTATCGGCTAAGGGTAGCCTATCAGATAATACATCTGCCAGCCTTAAACCCCCTTCTTCAGTAAATTTTTCCTCTAAATATGTGGTTTTGATCCTCTTTTTTTTCAGGTAATCCAGGCAAAAGTTTATTACGAGCACCCTTAACCAACTGGCAAGGCTCGCGCCGTGTTTACCCTTAAACTGCCGCAGTTTTTTAAAATTATCTTTTACTAAATGGAGGAATATTTCCTGATAGAGGTCTTCGCGAGTCTCGTGGCTTAGCTTGATTCCCCTGTTTTTAAAAACAGAAAGGATATAATTATAGATAAGGCGGGAGTATCTATCAACAAACTCATCCCACGCCGCCCTTTCTCCGTTTACACACCTTTGGATAAAAGCCTGCTGCGTGCTCTGTTTCGCCTTACTTGGCTTTTTTGTAAGCAACACAATTCTTCTCTATTTCCAGCCTCACATTCTCATCAACCCGCAGGATTACAGACTTATCTTTAACATTAACGATTGTTCCGTGTACACCGCCTGTAGTTACAATCTCATCGTTTTTCTCTAAGGCCGCCAGCATCCTCTGGTGCTCCTTCTGGTTTTGGCGCTGTGGGCGAATAAGTAAAAAATAAAAAACAGCAAAGATGGCTAAAAAAGGAAGAATACTCATTAATGGACTAACTGCTTGTGTCTGCATTTTTACTCCTTTTTTTTATTAAACTACTTACTGTCTCTGAAGGCTTTGCTCCAACACCCAGCCAGTATTTCAGTCTTTCCTCTTTTATCTTAATTATCGCCGGTGTCTTTGTTGGATCATAATAGCCTATTTCTTCAATGCACCTGCTGTCGCGCCCCCTTCTTTTATCAAAAATACTGATGCGGAAAAAGGGTCTTTTTTTTACGCGCTTGCCAATTCTTCTCAGACGAATCACAACTGCCATAATTATACCTCCTCAATGAGTCCGCCAAAGTTCGTTGGCGGACGAATTGATCCCGCCGAATGCTCTAAAATTATCCCCTGCGGGGAGAATTTTAGAGCATCTTATGAGGCGGGATATACATTATTATCATAATTTCAAATATTGCCCCCCGAATTCGCAATTGCTTCTATTTGTGCCTTTGCCTTATTTACAGTCTCCTCGTACTCTTTTTCTGGACTTGAATCAGAAACGATACCTCCCCCTGCCTGAATGTAGGCGGTTTTCCCTTTAATCAGTATTGTCCTAATCGTAATGCAGGTATCTAAATTACCGGAAAAACTAAAATACCCAACACAGCCAGCATATGGCCCACGCTGTGTCTTTTCTAACTGATCGATAATCTGCATTGCCCGAACCTTGGGGCTACCCGTAACTGTGCCGGCAGGAAATGTCGCCCTCAGACAATCATAGACATCCTTGTCCTTGCGCAAAGCCCCTTCAACCTCACTGACTAAATGCATGACATGAGAATATTTCTCCACACGCATAAAATCCGTGACCTTAACTGTTCCGTATCGACAAACCCGACCCAAATCATTTCTGCCCAAATCAACTAACATTACGTGTTCTGCTCTTTCCTTTTTACTTTCCAATAACTGCTTCTCCAGTTTACTATCCTCCTCTTCTGTTTTACCACGCCGGCGCGTGCCGGCAATCGGACGGGTAACTACTGTACCTTTTTCGCAACGGACTAAAACTTCGGGCGAAGAACCACAGAGGACGAGGTCCTTAAATTCCAGAAAGAACATATAACTGGAGGGATTAAGCGAGCGAAGGCGACGATATATATCAAAGGCGCATCTGTCCTTTAGATTAACCTCAAAGCATTGCGAGGGGACAACCTGGATTATTTCTCCCTGGCGGATATAACGCTTCGCCTTCTTGACAACGTTCAGATAATCCTGTTTTTTAAAATTAGAGGTGATTCTTATCTTTTTTTTAAGACTTGCGGTCTTTTGTTTATTCTTTAAGACTAAAGGGGTTTTTAACTGCTTATGTAAGTTCTCAATTTTGTCTATCGCTTGCGAATATGCTTTTTTTATATCCTCACCTGGACTAAGCAGGGCATTGGCGACAATCTTTATCTTATGGTAGAGGTGGTCAAATATAAGCAATGTATCGATTAAAAGCCAGGTGCTATCCCACACCCTTAAATAATCAGGATTTTTATTGGGGATATCTTCAAAAAACCTAACCATATCATATCCCATATATCCTACAAAGCCGCCGCTAAAACGTGCAATAGTGTTATCGCTGCTTACATATTTAAATGAAGACATTATCTTTTTGATTTCATCAAGCGGGTCTGTCTGTGTTTTATATGCTTTTATCAACTGGGTATTTTTTCCTAAAATCTCAACTCTCTCGCCTTTGCTTCTCAATATCAATCGGGGTTGTGTTCCTAAAAAAGAAAAACGGGCAACCTTTTTTATTCCCTCCACTGATTCTAAAAGGTAATTGAAACTCGGGCGGCGAATCTTTAAAAATGCAGAAATAGGAGTATCCAGATCTGCACTTATTTCTTTATAAACAGCAATAACATTGCCCTCTTTAGATAGTTTTAAGAATTCTTTCTCACTTGGATAATACATTTATTTTAATTTCCTATAGAAACATGTTCTATGTCCGGTATGACAAGCAGGGCCGCGGCTTTGCACCTTTACAAGCAGCGTATCCATATCACAATCATAATATATGGATTTGACAGATTGAATGTGTCCGGAGGTTTCTCCTTTAACCCAGTATTTTTTGCGTGAACGCGACCAAAAACAGGTTTTGCCTGACTTGATTGTCCGCCGTAAAGATTCCTTATTCATATAAGCAAGCATCAGAACCTTGCCTGTTTTATAGTCCTCGATTATAGCAGGAATTAAACCGTTATTATCATACTTCAAGTCTTTAATTTTCATATTTAGGGGACGGTTCTCGCTAACCCTTTGTCTTACAAGGAGTTAAAATTAATTATTAATTTATTTTTATCTTATTGTATTACAATAAGTTAGCGAGAACCGTCCCCGGTTATTAATCAAAAAGCTTCTGGGCCATCTTTAAAGTAAATCTTTCTTCATAAAGCGCCTTTCCAACAATTACGCCAATCAAACCATTCTTTTCCAAGGGCTTAAGTTTAAATAAATCGCCGATTTCGCCAATGCCTCCTGCGGCAATTAAATTTAGTCCTGTTTCTTTTAAGAGTCTCTTTATCATAGTGATATTTGGACCCTTTAATGTTCCATCGCGCAAAATATCGGTGTAGATTATTGTTTTAAAACCTGTATCTTTTAACTTCTTGGCGAGTTCATTAGGGCTGCTTTTGGTATATTGGGCCTGCCAACCTGATAATCTCAGCTGATTATTTAAAACATCAAGGCTGGCAATTACCTTTTCTTTAAATTTAAGCTTCGCCGCTTTTAAAAAGGATAAATCTTTCAATTTAGTACCCAGGATTATCCTTTTCACACCCAAATTCAAAATAATTCTTATCGCTTTTATATCCCTTATCCCTCCGCCAAATTCAACCGGTATATTTATGCCTTTTAATATCTTCTTCAAAATATCTAAATGACAAGGCTGGCCTTCTCGCGCGCCATCCAAATCAACGATATGCAGAAGCCTTGCTCCTTGTCTTTGCCAATGCTTTGCTGTCTTCAGAGGATCAGATGAATATACCTTAAGATTTGTCTTACCCTGAACAAGCCGGACAACCCGGCCTTTTCTTAAATCAATTGCCGGAATAATCAACATTACTGATATACTCCCCCCCCTCGTTAAGTATCTCAGCGGGTGGCGAGGCGGTGGGCTGCCCAAAATAGCCCGCAGCGAATTACACCCTATAGAGGCTTCCCCTTGAGCGAGGACAATTTTGGGCTCCGCCGAAGACAGGACCCGCTTGTTGTCAAATGAACAAGTCGTAAACCGTAGCAGACCGCTGAAAGAGTTCAGCGCTGGGAATAAAAATTTTCATGATGTTCCTTTTATTTTCAATCAATAAGGCCCTTGGTGGAAGGAACCCCTTCTCTTCGTGGCTCAATCTCAACTGCCTGTAGCAGAGCAAGAGCCAATGCCTTGAAAACACCCTCTATTTGATGATGGGTGTCCTCTTTTTGAACTAAATCAATATTTATTGTTATACCGCTGTGCAAGGCATATGCCTCCAGGAAACTACGAAAATCCTCTAAACTGTAATCCTGTGCTTTTATATTAAAATCTAAATCAGAATCACTAAAAAAGAGACCCCCTCTGCCACTTATATCCAGGGCCACCCTCGCTAAAGCAGCGCCCATCGGTACAGAGGCCCATCCAAATCTTTTTATCCCCTTCATATCCCCGAGAGCCTGCCGGAATACATCACCCAAAACAATACCAATATCTTCATTTGTATGATGGGTATCAATCCTTAAGTCTCCCTCTGCTTTTAAGGTTAAGTCAAATAGCCCATGGAAGGCAAATAATTCTAACATATGATCGAGTATGCCTATCCCTGTATTAATTTGCGTCTTTCCTTTGCCGTCGAGATTAACCTGCACTTTAATTTCTGTTTCTTTTGTCTTTCTTACTTTTTGCGCGGTTCTCATCACGCCTCCCTATTTCACAGCCTAATCTTAATCGATTCCCAATGCTGGGTTAAACCCTCCACATTAACAATCTTCTCCAGGGGCTCTCTTGCTTTTTCCAATGCCTTTTTAGAATAGGAGATAACATGAGTACTCCTTATAAAATCAAGAAGATTTAATCCTGAGAAAAACCGGGCACTTCCACCGGTGGGAAGAACATGACTTGGCCCGGCAAGATAATCACCAATCGCGCAAGGACTGAAGGGACCGAGAAATATAGCCCCGGCATTCTTTATCTTTTTCACTAAAGCCCGGGGATTCTTTATCAAAATCTCGAGGTGCTCTGGTGCAATCTGATTAGTTACTTCTATTGCCTCTTTTAAATTCTTAGTTAAAATAATATAACCATTGCCGTGTAGCTCTGCTTTTATTTGACGCGCCAAGGCTTTGGAGTTGGTAACCAAATAAACCTGGGCTTGCTTGTGTTCCATTTGTGCTTTAAGATCAGCAAGGACTAACTTTGGATCAGAAAATCGATTGGCAATAATTACTAATTCGCTTGGACCGGCAATCATATCTATATCAACATAACCGAAAACCTGGCGTTTGGCCTCTGTAACATATGCATTGCCGGGGCCGATTATCTTATCAACACGACCAATGGTCTTTGTGCCAAATGCTAAAGCAGCAATTGCCTGCGCCCCGCCTACCCGATAAATCTCTTTTACCTTCAATAAATCGGCAACAACTAAAATATGGGGATTAATATTGCCGCTGCTTCCTGGTGGGCTTACTAAAACAATGTTTTTAACACCGGCTACTTTTGCCAAAACAACAGTCATATAAACAGTAGAAACCAAAGGTGCTTCTCCTGCGGGAATATAGATACCCACTCTATCCAGGGCACAGATGTTTTGCCATAAGCAGACACCATCAGCATCCTTGAGGCGAAATGACTTTACTGTTTGTCGGCGATAAAAACGAGTAATATTATTGGTAACTGTCTTAAGGCTTTCTACAAAATCCTGACTTATATTCTGATAGGCGCAGGATACATCCCTTTCGCAAACAGACAACTGCTTCGCTGTTAATTTTATACCATCGAACTTTTTCGTGCAGCGAATTAAAGCCTCATCACCATGCAAGCGTACATCTTCAACAATCTTTTTTACCTTTTCCTCAATACGCCTTGAGCGGATAAAACCCCGGCGATAAATCTCTTCTAATTTTTTACTGGGATAACGTACAATTTTCATTGTTAAATAAAGCTGGCGAGAGGAATCGAACCTCCGACCCCCTCATTACAAGTGAGGTGCTCTACCTGCTGAGCTACGCCAGCGTCTCATATCAAAAAAGTGTAAAGTCTAAAGCGAAAGGCGTAAAACTAAAACGTAAAGTTTAAAGTTTTTCTAAGAGAGTTTTAGGTTTTAAGTTTTAATTTTGCGCTTTGCGCTTTGCGTCTTGCGCTGGAATATGAGCTAATTTTAATTGCCTTAGGAATCTCCTCAATTATATCTGATGCAAGCATACCAAGCTGCGTTTTTTTCTTTGCCGCTGAATCCCCTGCTAAACCATGAAGATACACCGCATATTTGGCTGCGGCAAAACCATCTAACCCTTGACCTAAAAAAGCAGAAATTATTCCCGAAAGGACATCACCGCTTCCTGCTGTTGCCATCCCGGGATTACCTGTTTTGTTGATATATAAATTACCCTTATCATCCGCAACAACTGTATGATACCCCTTTAAGACAACTGTTATTTTATAATCTCTTGCAAATTTTTTAGCAACCTCTTTTCTTTTGCTTTGAACCTCACCAATACTTTTTCCTAAAAGCCTTGCCATCTCTCCTGGATGTGGAGTAATTACCATATCTTTGCGCCTTTCGCTTTTCGCTTCAGTTTTGCGCCTTTCGCTTTTCGCTTTGAGCTTATCCAAATGCCCCTTTAATGCATTTAAGCCATCGGCATCAATAATCATTGGGAGGGAGATATTTTTAATTATCGTACGGATAAGATGCGCAGTAGATTTCTCTTGGCTTAAACCTGGACCGATAAGCAATACATCAACTTTATCTAAAGCCTTTTTTATGACAGGATAAGCAGAAAAACTGAAGGTCAATTTTCTCGTATCAGCCAAGGGCAAAAGCATTATCTCGGGTGGCTTTATCTTTATCAGGGCATTAGTAAGACTCTTACAAACACCTAGTGTTACAAGACCTGAGCCGCTACGTAAAGCTGCTGTTGCGCTTAATATCCCTGCCCCTGAATACCGGCCACAGCCTCCTAAAACAAAGATGTGACCAAAGTCACCCTTGTGGCTAGTCTGTCTTCTGTATAACAATTGCGCTGGCAACTGCATAATTTTTTACGTGAGAGATGGAAAGAAGGATATCTTTGCCCCCCTTATTATTCCTCAAAGAACAAATCGGTTTTCCATTATTCTCATTGCTTATCTCAATGTCCAAAAAAGTTAATCTTTCATTACTCAATGCTTTAAAAACTGCCTCTTTTGCGGCAAATCTTCCCGCAATATGCTCGTGGAAAGTGGCATGCTTCTGCGCCTCTTCAATCTCTTTGTCCGTAAGAATACGCTGCAGAAAATCCTGCCCATACTTCTCTAGCGCCTCTGCGATTCGTCGCACCTCAATTATATCCACGCCATTACCAATTACTGCCATATTGCCATATTGTCTGCGCTCCCACTGCCTCGCCACCCGCTCATCCATCTATCTCAAGCAGCGGGTGGCAGCCAAGACGAAGGCCTTATTCGCGCGCAGTGAAATGAGCACGAATGAGGTGGGTTGGCACTTCGACCCTGCTCAGTGCCAACCCTGAGCTTGTCGAATGGGTTGGCTGACAGGACCTGCGTCTTTCGCAGATGTCAGTCCTAAACCGCAGTAGACCGCTGAAAGATTTCAGCGCTGGGAATAAAAACTTTCATTCACGAATTTCAGTACATTAGCCGTTGATTAAATGCTTCATTTGAAGAATTGCTTCTTCCAAACCCACAATTGCTGCCCGACAAATAATGGAATAGCCTATATTTAATTCCTCAATCTCCTCAATCTTAGCAATTGCATCAACATTAAAATAATCTAGACCATGACCGGCAAAGACAAAAAACCCTTTAGTTTTTGCATAGCGTGCTACAGTTTTAATCTGCTGTAATGCCCTTTCTTTTTGCTCCTCAGTCTTTGCATTGGCATATCTGCCTGTATGTAACTCCACCATCTTCACGGGGATTTCTAATGCGTGATTAATCTGAGCTTTGTCCGGGTCGATAAAAAGACTGACCGGGATGTCATTTTGATTTAATTTCTTTGCTGCCTTTTTGATCGCCTTAAAATCTTTCCTTACATCTACCCCGCCCTCAGTAGTCATCTCCTGTCTTCGCTCGGGGACTAAGGTTGCCCGGTTCGGTTTTAACCTGAGGGCAAACTCAACAATATCCGGCGCAATAGACATCTCTAAATTTAATTTAATCTTGACCACTTCTTTCAATAAGAATAAGTCCCTTTCTTTAATATGTCGGCGATCTTCTCTAAGATGAACGACAATACTATCGCTGCCCGCGTTTTGCGCAATTAAAGCGGCAAATACAGGTTCAGGTTCAGGGCCTCCGCGTAATTGCCGGATACTAGCAATATGGTCAATATTTACGCCTAATCTCATTGCAGATATCGATGTATTTCTCCTCCAATATAAAACCAGAACAAAATTGCTAAAATCAAGGAGATTAACTTTAACCAGGGATGGGTAACGAACCAGTGTTTGATTACCTTAGATAAACCCCGCACCTTTGTCAATAAGGAAGTCCTTCGCAAATACAGAATGAATAACTTAAGTCTTTTGCGCATATTCTTGTTTTGAGATTAACCCAGCTCCTTCTTTAGAGGGGGATGGGTTAAAAATTCCTTGATCTTAGGAATGATTTCGTTTGATTTCAGTCCTCTTAATTTACCCTCAAAGGCAAGAGAAAGCTCGCCTCTTTCCTCTGACACAATAATTACAACCGCATCTGTCTCCTCTGATAATCCAATAGCTGCCCGATGACGAAGACCAAAGATACGGTTTAAATTTTGGTCTTGGCTTAAAGGAAAGAGACAACCGCAGGCAGCAATACGCCCTTGCTGGATAATCACTCCTCCGTCATGAAGAGGATTAGCCGGATAAAATATACTCTGTAATAAATCACAGCTTACAGTTGCATCAACCATTACACCGCTTTCTGTATATGATTTTAGAGGCTCTTTCCTTTCAATGGCAATCAGTGCGCCAGTCTTACCGGAAACAAAACAATCAAGAGCCGCCTTTATCTCTTTTAAGACATTCTCCAGCTCCTTTTCCGGGAGGAGAATGTTGAATAAATAAGGCCGGCCTAAATGCGCCAAGCCCTGCCTTATCTCCGATTGAAATATGATCAGGATGGCAATTACGGATAGGGCAAATAATTTCGTCAAGAGCCAATTCAGTCTCTCCAGACCTAAGCGCTGAAAGAGAAAAAAGGCAAAAAGCAGTATAACAATTCCGCGCAAAACCTGCAAAGCACGTGTGCCGATAAAAAAAAGCAGAATCTCATAAATAACAAACCAAAGAATAACAATCTCTAAAATTACTTTTACCAAGTTTTTTAAGAAAGTTTTAAGTTTTACACTTCAACTTTGCGCTTTTCGCTTTGAGCTCTACGCTTCTCTGTTCCCAATTTACAGCATCGGCTATCTTTAAAGCCTCAGAAGTTGATTTTACGTCATGGACTCTCACAATATCTGCTCCGTTCATTGCTGCAATAACAACACTGGCTAATGTTCCATTTAGTCTTTGGCTAGGCTCATTTCTATTGAGGATTTCGCCAATGAATGTCTTGCGTGACGGCCCAACTAAAATCGGGCATCCCAAAACACGGAATTGCCCAAGACTAGCCAAAAGCCTTAAATTATCTTCTTTTCTTTTTCCAAAACCGATACCCGGATCAATAATAATACTCTTTTTGTCAATGCCAAAATCAACTGCTTTTTTTATTCTCTCCTCTAAATATAAAATAATCTCATCGATTAATGATTCATAATGGGGATTGATTTGCATGGTCTTAGGGCTGCCTTTCATATGCATAATCACTACCCTTGCTTTAGCCCGCACCACTTCCTTAATCATTCGAGTGTTCCTTAATCCCGTAATATCATTGACAATTGAAGCGCCGCAATCAAGAGAAGCACGTGCAACCTCTGGTTTGTATGTATCGATAGATATGGGAACCTTAATCCTTTTTGCTAATCTTTTTATTATTGGAATAACTCTATTTAGTTCCTCCTTTGCTGATACAGGCTCTGCGCCGGGCCGGCTTGACTCTCCCCCCACGTCAATTATATCTGCTCCGTCTTTGACCATATTCTCGACATGCTTAATAATATTATCAATTTGCGATTGGCGATTGGCGATTGGCGATTGGCGGTAAAGTCCGTCTCCAGAAAACGAATCTGGTGTTAAATTGGCAACACCCATTATCCTGACGCGAGAACACCTTTGCCGATTATAATTCTTTAGTCCTAAAACTATCTCTTGATTCAACCGTCTAAGCGGCTCTGGCTGCTGACGAAGACCAAAGGATAACCTCCTCAGCTGAGCAATAGTTCCCATGAGAAGACAATCAGTAAAATTAGTCTTTGCGCTCCTTAAGGCATCCCGGCTTACACAAACTTCTCCGCCTTTTGAGAGCATTTCCTGTTTTAGGATATTGGCGCAAAACGCGGGCACCTTCTCTAATTTGATTATGCAAAAAATTCCTTTTGGCGCCATAATTGCACAACCTTCCTTATCTGCACCAATGTCTTGTATCAACCTTTTTAATTGCCTTAAATCAGGATTTATGATCCTCATATCCAATGATCTGCTTTACCTGCGCCCCATCCAAGACCTCTTTTTCGAATAAGGCATCTGCTAAGTGCTTAAGTTTTTCGTGATTTTCTTCTAATAGTTTCTTTGCCTTAGTAAATGCCTCATCAATTATCTTTTGTATCTCTTCATCAATAATGTGTGCCGTAGCATCGCTATAATTCCTCTCCTCAACCAAATCCTTTCCCAAAAATACAAGACCCTGACGTCTCCCGAGGGTCATATGCCCTAGTCTCTCTGACATTCCAAATTCAGTTACCATACGCCGCGCCATTTGTGTGGCAATTTCCAAATCATTCTCTGCGCCTGTTGTAATATCGCCCACATTTATAACCTCAGAGGCGCGGCCACCCAAAAGCACAATAATCCTACTCACCAATTCCTGACGGCCCATAATATACCGATCTTGCAAGGGCAGCTGCATTGTATAACCTAATGCAGCCACACCACGGGGAATAATGGAAACTTTATGAAGAGGGTCAACCTCTGGTAAAAGCAAAGCCAATAGAGCATGGCCTGCCTCATGATAGGCAACTGTCTCTTTTTCTTTCTTCGAGATAACCCGGCTCTTTCTTTCGGGTCCGGCAATTACACGCTCGATTGCCGCCTCAAGTTCCGGCATCTCAACTGCCTCTTTGTTATTACGGGCGGCTAAAAGTGCGGCCTCATTACAAAGATTGGCTAAATCTGCGCCGGAAAAACCCGGTGTCTGACGGGCAATAGAATTCAAACCAACCGACGGGTCTAATTTTATTTTACGGGTATGAATCTTAAGAATTGCCTCGCGGCCGTTAATATCGGGACGGTCAAGAACAATATGCCGGTCAAACCTTCCTGGACGAAGAAGTGCAGGATCAAGTGTATCAGGACGATTGGTTGCTGCCACAAGAATAAGGGCCTCAGTAGTACTAAATCCGTCCATCTCAACCAATAACTGATTTAGCGTATGTTCCCTTTCGTCATGGCCTCCGCCAATACCAGCAAAACGCAGCCGGCCCACCGCATCAATCTCATCAATAAAGATAATTGCGCCCCTGCCCGAAGACTTTGCGGCACGCCTTCCTTGCGCAAAGAGATCCCGAACACGCGAGGCCCCAATACCAACAAACATCTCCACAAAATCAGAGCCCGAGATACTAAAAAAGGGAACGTGGGCTTCTCCGGCAACTGCACGAGCAATCAAAGTTTTTCCGCAGCCCGGCGGACCAACCAGGAGTACCCCCTTGGGAATCTTGCCGCCCAATTTTTGGAATCTCTTCGGGTCTTTTAAAAATTCGATTACCTCTGTTAATTCCTCTTTTGCCTCATCTACCCCGGCGACATCATCAAAGGTTACCTTCTTTTTTTCTGTCTGGATTACTGGCTTGGCCTTGCCAAAGGAAAGGATACGATTACCCAATTCCTGGCCGCGTGCTGCCATCATCCACCAAAAAAGTATCAACAACAAAATTGGACCCAGGGAAAAAAACAAATTTGCCCAGAGGGTGCGGGGAGGCTTAACATCAAAAAGGGAGACTTTCTCTCTTAAAAGACTAAGTAATTCTGGGTCCTCTCCGGGAATATGAAGAAAAAACCTCTGCTCATCACTGAATCTGCCCTCTATAAGCGTATCCATTTTTGTGGCAGACTTTATTCGCGATGGCTCTTCCTTAAGAATGCGATAAAAATCACCATAAGCTATCTCGATAGGAATGCCGGAGGGTGAAATACGAAGATTAGTCAAAAGCCACAATATCCCAAAGATAACCAATACCCAAATCCAGGGAAACTGCTTTTGTTTTTTCTTTTTATTGCTTCTCGTTAAATTATTTATGGGCATTGCTGATCACCTCAAACCTTTATTATAAATCTACTTTCTGGATATACAAATGGTTTTTTTATCTTTTACTACCTTTATGCCTCCTCGTAAATCCACTATTGAACCGACAGGCCGACGAGCGAACAAATCCAAAAGTTCTTTTAAATGCCTGAACTCTAAACAGCGCATATTTCCTGTAATCTGTGCAATGGCAAGGCGCAGTGCCAAACGCGCAATTGCAGGATGCAGCCGCAAAAGACCCTGCAGGCTGCACGTTATCTGCTGAGACTTCGGCATATACTTGCTTTTAACCTCGGTCTTTCTAAATGCCCTTTTTGCAGATTGCTCTAAATAATTGTAATCCGAGGCAGTTGTCTGTGCCATATTTGCCAAAATCTCCTTAATATTAGGATTGTATTCTTTTTCCAGAAAAGGCAGGAGCTTATTCCTGATGCGGTTGCGAAAATATAAATCCTCAAGATTAGACTCGTCAACACAAGGCGAAATCCTTCTTCTTCTAAGATATGTCTCAATCGTTGAACGAGGTATCTCAATCAGTGGACGGATAATTGTAAATTTACCTATCTTGCGCTTAGGCAGAATTCCACTTAAGCCAGAAAGGCCTGTTCCTCTTAATATACGCATCAATACTGTTTCTGCCTGATCGTCAAGATTATGACCAAGGGCAATCTTATTTGCCCTAAATCTTCTTACTGCTCTTAATAGAAATTCAAATCTTATATTGCGGGCGATTTCCTCTGTTGAGGCCCTGCGTCTTTGCCGAAGAACATCGATTTCCTCGAAATAAAAAGGTAACTTGAGAGATTTGGCAAATTTCTGACAAAAGATTCTATCCTTAAAAGAGGCTTTTCTTATCCTATGGTCTAAATGCGCCAGATACAAACTAAGATTATATTCCTTCTTAAGGCTAAATAGAACAAGGCAAAGACAAACAGAATCCGGCCCTCCGGAAATACCAATAACAATCTGATCGCCTTTGGAAATTAAATTATTCTGTTGAATGGTCTGACGCAAGTCTGTGATTATTCCCATCATTGAAGCGCAAAGCGAAAAGCGAAAAGCGCAAAACTAAAGTGAAAGCGTAAAGTTTTTTAAGAAAGTTTTGCGTTTCAACTTTGTGCTTTGCGCCTTGCGCTTTGCGTTAATATATTGGCGGCGACCCGATTCGAACGGGTGACATAACGGGTATGAGCCGTCCGCTCTACCAGGCTGAGCTACGCCGCCTTGAGAAATTCCACCTAAAATAAATAGGGAACCCAAAAGAGGCCAAAATGCGTATCAATACCTATTGGGGAATACGAAAGGAGGGTTCTTTTCATCCCGCATCTATTTTATCCACTACCTTTAAAAAGGCTTCTACTACCCTTGTGTCAAATTGAGTTCCAGAATTTTTCTTCAATTCATAAAGCACTTCTCTCTTAGGTAGGGCTCCACGGTAAGGCCGCTCTGAACGCATTGCATCATAAGCATCGGCAAGATGTAGTATCCTCGCCCCCAATGGTATCTGCTCACCTTTTAAGCCGTCAGGATAACCCTTGCCATCACATTGCTCATGGTGATGCTTAACCAAATCAATCACATCTCCCAGGAAACTCAATGGCTCTAAAATCTGGACCGCCAGAAGAGGATGTTTCTGCACCTCTATCCTTTCTTCCTTGGTCAAGGGTCCTGGTTTATTCAATACACCATCTCTGATACCGATCTTACCCAAATCATGTAGTTCACAGGCCTGACGGATTAAATCAATCTCTCTGATGCCCAGTCCCAACTCTTGCGCAATGGCAACAGCATATTTCGTAACATTCTCGGAGTGGCGATGGGTGTAGTGGTCACGCGCATCAATTGCGTGGGCAAGTGCCCTGATTGTGCGCATATAAGTAGAGCGCAAATCATCATAGAGCCGGCTCAAATTCCTCGTTGCCTCTTCAATCCTTTTCGAAAGCAACGTGTTTTGCTTAGAGAGAGTCATATTTTGCTCTTGCAGAGTCTTCTGGAAATGACGATGGCTTTGTAATAAAGAATGCAGTTGCACTCCCTTTTTTATTACAAAAGTTAAATTTTGTAGATTTATTGGCTTAGTGAAAACCTCATAGGCCCCTAATGTTAAAACCTCATCCCTGAACGCCGGATCTGTTTCTTCAAAAATGACTGTAATAACTACATCAGTGTTAATCTTCTTTATGGTCTTCAGTAACTCTAATCCGGGAATCTGAGCCATGTTAAACTTCATAATTACAAGATCAAAGTTATTCTCTTTCAAGATGTCCAAGGCAACATTTGCATCTGACTCCTGGGTTAAAGAATACCCCTGCTTTCTCAGCTCTTCCTTAAGATAGAGTGAAATCGTAGGGCTATCATGAATTAGTAAAATATTTCCTTTTTGCCCTTGCATATGTTTGTAATTATAAACTCTTTTTTCAAAAGACGCAATCTTTTTTATAGTTCCTTCCCATCCAAACCCCTGCCATTCGCGCGCAGTGAAATGAGCGGGTCCTGTCTTCGGCGGAGCCCAAAATTGTCCTCGCTCAAGGGGAAGCCTCTATAGGGTATAATTCGCTGCGGGCAATTCTGGGCCGCCCACCGCCTCGCCACCCGCTGATCCAGCTTATTTCAGAGGAGCTGCTTGACTTCAGAATGAAAGTTTTTATGGACAGTGCATTAGAAATCCTTCGGCAGGTGTCTGCAAGGAATTACGAGGAGTGAATGACGGAACTGACCGTAAGGGAATTCCGTCAAATGAACGAGTTGTAAACCGTAGCAGACGGCGAAAGAGTTCAGCGCTGGGAATAAAGACTTTCATTCGGATAGTCTCGCCACCCGCTTGATAAAACGAGAACCGTTCCCGATTGTCCTCAGCGATTGCTTCTTGCAATATTAATTAATATTCCCAGAGAAATAAATGTAACGAGTATTGATGTCCCTCCATAACTTAAAAAAGGTAATGGTAGTCCCACAATAGGAACAAGACCCATAATCATTGCCAGATTAATCAAAACCTGAAGCGCCACATATATCGTTATACCACCGGCCAAAAGATAGCCAAAATAATCAGAAGAGTCTCTTGCCACCATCAGACCATAGCGGATTAAAAGATAAAAAGAAAGGAGTAAAACCAGACTTCCGAAAAATCCCCACATTTGTGCAAAATGGGCAAAGATAAAATCTGTATGCGATTCGGGAAGGAACTGTAATTGACTCTGTGTTGCACTAAACCAACCCCTTCCCCAGAAACCTCCTGAGGCAACCGCAATCTTGGATTGAATAATTGTATAGCCACGACCCAAAGGGTCAAGATTGGGATTAAGAAAAACCAGTAACCGTGCTTTTTGATAATCCAATAAAGAGAACCATAAGACTGGCAAGAGTAAAAAAATCAAAAAGGAAAGGAAAGCGATAAATTTAATTTCTACACGAGAAATAAAGAGAATAAACAAAAAGATTAAAAAAATCAAAGCAGCTGTTCCTAAATCAGGCTGCTTAAAGATTAATAATACCGGTAAACTCACCAATAACAAGGGAGTAACAACTGCCTTTGTCTTTGTCCAATAAGACACACTGCTTCTTAAGCCCGAGTGAGAGGCACTAAAATAATGGGAAACTGTTATAATCATAATCAGCTTCATCATCTCAGCGGGCTGAAAATTAAACCAAAACATATGCAACCATCGCCGGGCGCCGAAACACACTTTTCCACTTAGGTCAACTATGATTAAAAGTATTATTCCTAAGACATAAAGAAAATAAGTAAGATCATAGAGGTAACGGTAGGAAATCCGAGAAACAACAAAAAGAGAAATCAAACCCATGACCACCCAGAGGGTTTGGCGCAGATATATTGATTTCATCCAGGCGGATTGTCGAAAAATTGTGCCCGTATAAATAGAAAAGATGCCTAAAACAGCAAGCAATACTGCGAGAATTACAATCCTATTATAATATTCTCCTTTACCTCTCATATTTTAGCGCAAAGCTCAAAGTGTAAATCGCAAAACTAAAACTTAAAACTCAAAACTTTCTTAAAAAACTTTACGCTTTAGTTCTACGCCTTTCGCTTTAGTTCTACGCCTTTCGCTTTAGTTCTACGCCTTTCGCTTTAGTTCTACGCCTTTCGCTTTAGTTCTACGCCTTTCGCTTTAGTTTTACGCCTTTCGCTTTAGTTTTACGCCTTTCGCTTTACACTTTGCGTTTATATTATTCCCTCTTCGAGCATCTTCTGAATTATTTCTTTTGTCACCAGACAGGCATTATAACCTGAACCGCCGTGTTCCAATAAGACACAAATCACAAATCGGGGGTTATCTTTAGGAAAATACCCGACAAACCAACTATGCGAACTTCCTCCTGTCACCTGTGCTGTGCCTGTCTTACCAGCAACATCAACCTTTAACGAAGAAAGAATATGGGCTGTCCCTTCAGAACGGCAAACTGCTTGATGCAAGCCCTGATTAATAATATTTAGGGTAGACTGTCTCAGAGGCAAAACTTTTGGATTTTTGAATTTTACCTTTAAGATACTGCTCTCTTTCTTTATCGCTCTCAGTAAATGCGGTTGAATTAATCTGCCGCCATTAGCAAATACTGCCGCCATCCGTGCTGCCTGCAGGGGCGTAACGAGAACCTCGCCTTGACCAATGGCAAAATTGGCTGTATCGCCATCAAACCAACTGGTTTTGCGTCTCAGCCTTCGGGTAAACCCCGTTCGAAGTAAGTCGCCAAGGGCGACTGCCCCGCCACGAAATCTGGCGGGGACTTCGAACGGGGTAAATGAGTAAGGAAGTTTGCCTTGCGCTTCTGCCGGTAAATCTACTGTGCAGGGTCTGCCTAAGCCGAATTTTAAAGCAAACTGATTAATCTTTGCCGGCCCAAGCAAAAGGCCCAGGTTATAAAAAAAGACATTGCAGGATGCCGCCAATCCTTTAATCAAATCAACCCTCCCATGCTCCTTCCAGCATTGAAACTGCCGATTTCCAATCCGATAAGCTCCCCGGCAAAAAAATGCAGTTTTTGCATCAATCGTTTTTGTCTCTAATCCTGCTGCGGCAACAATCATCTTAAATATAGAACCCGCAGGAAAAGTGCCAGAGACTGCCCGATTAAACAAAGGCGCATCAGGGTCATTAAGTAAAGTACGAATAACAGGGCTTGATTGCACAAACAGAGAAGGGTTAAATTCAGGAAAACTACATAACCCCAGAATTTCTCCATTGCGGGGATCAAGAATAACAACAGCACCTGTTTTTCCATTAAGAGCGTTTTCGGCTATCCTCTGAATCCTTAAATCAATCGTCAAAAAAATATCAGCCCCCCTCTTTCCTTCCTTAACCCCCAAAACACGAGAGATTCTTCCCCGATGGTCAACCTCAACCTGCATCCCCCCATCTTCAGGATGCAAAAGATAATCATAAAATTCCTCCACGCCGCCAAAGCCTACCTCATCTTTTGGTTTGTATCCATACCCCTTAAACTGCTCCAGGCGCCAGGAATCTATTTTACTGACATAGCCAAGAAGATGACAGGCAAAAGCGCCCTCGCGATACATACGACGTGGGGCAATTTGAATAAAAAGTTGCGGGAATTTACTCTTTAGCTCTTCAATAACCACAGCGTGCGACCTTCCTATATCTTGAGCCAATAAAACAGGAAGAAAACCAAAGGAATATTTCTTTTGATAATTTTTTTGCAACATTTCTTCCTTGATTCCAAGGACCGAAGAAAGTTTAGCAAAAAGCTCTTTTTTGGGCTTTTCTTCTTCACGAAGCAGATAAAGATTGAAGCTCGGGCGATTATCAACAAGAACCAATCCATTTCTATCAAGAATAGCTCCCCGGCTCCCCGGCTGAGGTATGAGCCGAATCCGATTGGCTAAATCCAATCTTCGGAACTGCCCGGATTTAATAAATTGGAGATAAAACAGGTTAAGTATAATAATAATAAAACAGGTAATTATAAAGTAATGCACTATTTTTAAGCGGCTCATAGATTTATAATGAGGACCCACTCCCCCATTCTCTTAAGCGGGTGGCGAGGCGGTGGGCTGCCCAAAATTACCCGCAGCGAATTATACCCTCTAGAGGCTTCCCCTTGAGCGAGGACAATTTTGGGCTCCGCCGAAGACAGGACCCGCTTCTGCCCTCTGTTTTTCCTAATCAATGGCAGTCAGGACTTCCGAATTGAAAGTCCGACTTGCGAAAATTAATTTAAATAGTACTACAGCGACAATCAATGTATAAATAGATTCCAAAATTGTTGTTCTTAAGAAAAGACCTGCAGGCAGCGCTGCATCTTTCAGGCTTAAGGCAATTTCAGTAGCAAGATTATTTAAAAGAATTACCAACGCTAAAATACCCAGACGTATAAGCCTTTTTCGTATGACCAGCTTATTACTGATATACTTAATCACTAAAATCCAGATAACAAAAAGAATACTATACAATGCGAAAGGAAAGGTTATGCTCGTATCTTTAAGTAATCCGGCAAAAAGAGCAAGGATAATCGATTTTCTTAAGTCAAAAATGAATGAAAAAATAGCTACACTGGCAATTAATAAATCGGGTTTAGTATTAAAAACGCGCAGATACTCACTGATAGCAGAAACCTGAATAAGGTATACTGTAAATATCAGCAGGAAGGCAGAAGTTATTTTATTATCGCAGTATCTCACTTACAAACTACCAAAACCTCTTCTAAAGAATTTAACTTAACTGCGGGTCTAACCTCGGCATAAGTCTCTAATCGTGAGACAGACCCCCTCACCCTGATTACATTGCCAATCAATATTCCTTTGGGGTAAAGAGAGGATAAGCCGGAACTGACCACTAAATCTCCTGCTTGGACATCGGCTTCTTTAGGAAGATAGCGCAGAATTAAATCTCTTTCTAATGTTCCGCAGACTAAGCAAACCTGCCGGCTGCGCACAATCCTTGCGGCAGCAGAAGAATTAAGATCATTAATCAACATCACCTTACTGGTGGAATTGCCTGTTTCAATGACCCTGCCCACAAGCCCCGCATTGGTCAAAACAGCAGCCTCCTCTTTAATTCCAGAGGAACTGCCCTTATCAATAATAATTAAAGAAGTGAAATTTCCTGGATCCCAGGCAATTACCCGCGCAGCGACCAAAGGTAAAGGAGAACTCTTTTTAAAATCGTGGAGTTTTTGAAGCCGAAGGTTCCGGGTATAAACCTCATCTGTCTCAAAAATCTGCCGTTTCAGTAAGGAAATCTCTTTTTTTAAGCGGAGATTTTCTCTAAAAATCTGTGGAGAGAAAAAAATAGATGTGCCGCCCTGACTCAGAGAAGGTAGATACGCTACCAACTCCAAAGGTAATCTTATTAAACTAAATAGGGGGCTGCGCAGAAATGGAATAAGGAAAGAAAAAAAGAGAAAACCAAGACTTGCAACGCCTACAAGAAGAACTCTTTTTTTGGAAACATACACTAATCTTTTATGGATGGAATTGTGACTTTATGGGAACTGTGACCTTTTTTAAATAGCGGATCTCATTCAATACCTTGCCTGTGCCTTGTGCCACTGCTGTCAATGGATCCTCTGTAACATAAACGGGTAGGTTCGTCGCCTGTGAAATCAATTTATCAAAACCACGAAGCAACGCTCCTCCGCCCGCCATAATTATCCCCTGTTCAATTAAATCAGCAGCCAACTCCGGTGGTGTCCTTTCCAGAGAAACCTTAACCATTTCCACAATTGCTTCTAACGGTTCTTTTAAAGCACTGCGCACTTCTTGAGAATTAACCGTTATCGCCTTAGGCAAGCCTATGACTAAATCACGGCCCCTTATCTCCAAGCTCAATTCTTCCTCTAATGGGTAAGCAGAACCGATCTTAATTTTAATATCCTCTGCGCTGCGTTCCCCAATCATTAAATTATAAGTTTTTTTCATATACTCAATTATTGCTTCGTCCATCTCATCGCCGCCAATGCGAATTGAGCGGGAAAAAACAATACCAGCTAATGAAATCACGGCAATCTCTGTAGTTCCGCCGCCGACATCAATAATCAAATTGCCGATTGGTTCCTGAATCGGCAAACCCACTCCAATTGCTGCGGCGATGGGCTCCTGAATCAAAAACACCTCCCGTGCACCTGCGCGTTGTGCCGAATCCTTAACTGCCCTTTTCTCAACCTCTGTAATTCCTGAAGGTATAGCAATGACAATGCGGGGCCTCACAAGAACGTGGCGGTGATGGACCTGATTTATAAAATAACGCAGCATCGCTTCTGTAATGTCAAAATCAGCGATTACGCCATCCTTCATTGGCCGAATGGCCACAATATTCGCCGGAGTGCGGCCAAGCATACGCTTT
>JADHWR010000058.1 GCA_016783355.1 Candidatus Omnitrophota bacterium
CAGACGCACAAGACCGATGAGCTGCTTTACAAATCAAGACAGCGTAAACCGGATAATCTATGCAATATTAACACGTCTAAATAACAAGTGGATGGATAAACCTTTAGCCGAATTTACACAATTTATTTGACATTACCTTGTAAGGCCGCTGAAAAACTCTAAAAATATGCAGAGCTCTCTAGGATACAACTTGACACCAAATTTGATTCTCAAGGCTACCCTTGATCGCCAGGAGGGATTGGCTCAGGCTGGTGGAATAGACGAAGAAGTATACCTTAGCCTCTCCTCCCAGTGGTAACGCAAAATAGTAGGTAGTAGATAGGGATGAAGGAATTCCGTAATACAATGGTTCCCTGCGCTTGCGCGCGGGGCTCGATTGGTTAATCCGATAATTCTTAATTATTGGGACAGCTGGGCAAGAGTAGGTGCATTGTACCAGTAACTAAGAGTCATTTCTGCCGGTTTATCCTGGGGGGTAAAATCGCGATTATTCAACCCGCCGGCATAAGGAGAGGCCCTCCAATACCACCAATAGATACCATAACACCAGGGTTGATTATAAACTGTACTTAAAGCCGCTTCATAGCAATCCGCCTGAATTTCTAAATTAACTCGCTGGCTGGAGGCGTATTCCCAAGGCTTTGCTGCAGCAAGCTCGCAGCTTCGGTAGCCTATCTCAGTAAAGATAACGGGCTTATCTATCTGCTTTTGCCAACTGTCGATTTCCTCTATCCATTTTTCCCAACTGGCTTTTATCTCATCATATCCGGGATTTCTATTTTGTGTGAGTGGGAAATAAGCATCAATACCTGCATAATCAAGGCTATTCCAAAAGTGGATATCCTTGTATTCATCCCAATTAGCGGCGTAGATTAGCTCGCCTTTATAAACCTTTCTTATTCGGGGAATAATATAGCTTTGCCAAAATTCAGTCTGCGCAGAAGCAAAAGACAGCTCGGTGCCGATGCAAAATAATTCTACATCGGTCTTCTCTGCTAACTTGGCATAATGCAGAATAAACTTTAGGTATTGAGAAAACCACCCCCGCCAATCTGCCTGATTCTGAAAACCAATGTCTGCTCGCCATAAGCCATCTGATTTATCAATTAAATCAACGTGGGGCTTAAGCATTACCTTCAGCCCCAGCTTGTGCGCCTGTCTGATTACATGGATGATACTTTTATCACTCGGCGTCTTCTGAGTAGAATAGATTTTCTGAGAGTTGAATTTTTCCTGATAATAAGTAGTGATAATCGATACCCACTCAGCACCCGTCTGAGCCAACCCCTCCAAGGCTTTATCTGAATACGCAGATAAATACCGATCCTTCTGCCAGGTTGCGTAGCAAATTCCCTTTTGAAATGCAGAGTCTGCCTGTACTGGTTGAATAAAAACAAATATATATAAGAAAAATAAAACCGGGGTTATGATTGTTAAGAATAAGTTTGTCTTCTTCATGTCAAAAAAAACCCTATTTCTTCAACAAACTATCTGAAAAAATAGGGCCAAATACAGCGATGATCAATTTCGGCAGCTCAGCCACCCAGCACTAATTTTTAGATTAAAAATTGATGTTAAAAATTAGTGCTGGGCCTGTTAACTTTGCGCCCCACCCTTTCAGATGGTTTGCCCCGTTAGAGATTTTCTCTCCTGCGGAGCAAACCCCGTATATCTCTAACGGGGTTTGCCTTTTCGATTGAACAATAAACCTTTTTATCTTAAAGAACCGACTTACCTAAATTAAGTATATAGCATAATTGTGAAAGAAACAAGTGGGATTTTTATAAATTGTCGTCTTGACATTTTTGTATTTTTGTTATATACTTATATTGGACAATTTAATAGCCGAATGAAAAAGGCTAACTATCCGAAAGGATAGGGCGCAAAGCCAACGGCCTAAACCTAATCGTAACAGGGGTAGGGCGGCAGGGCTGCCAGGCGGCAAGAAATTAAAAACCCTAAACTTTCGGAAGTGAGTTTAGGGTTTTTAATTTTGGGGAAGATAACAATGATCAAAGAAAACGGCAAAACACAAAGAGTAATTACCTTCCTTGATCGCCAAGAGATAGATTTCTTGGATAAGTTAGGCAAGGATGCGCTCTTTTTCAATGGAACAAAGATACCGCGAACAAAGATAATTGAAGTGCTGATAGATATCTTAAGTAAAGCCGATATAGATGTTAAAGGGATCAAAACTGAAGAGGAATTCAAGGAAAGGATATTAGGGGCAATGAAGGAGGTGGTGGATTCCAACAGTAGCCCCTAAACTATTCTTGCCTCCGAAAAGGTAACCCTTGACATCTTTGATGTCAAGGGACACAAAGCCTCCGGCCCTGGAGCCACGGACAGGGTAGCGGGGCCACCGAAGAGGTAAAAAATGAAAACAAGATTATTTATCTGCTCACTGTTAATTGTAATCCTAAGTTTTGTCTTGGCAATACCAGCTTTCGCGCATCCGGCAAGGGCATACGCCAGCATCTTAATCATCATTCCACCAAGGGCAGAGGAAGCAAAAGATAAAATTGAGCAAGAATCAATACTGCCTCAGGGAAAACAAATTCTTGCTGAAGAAGATGCTAATTTAATTGGGGAAAAAGAATAGAACTTTAAAACTTCTTAATCGGGGTCTCCCATTGCAGGGAAAAGTCTAAATCTTTAATCTCCTGTCCAGGCGAAAGCTCTACTTCTCTCTCGCTGGGAGAGATAGGCCGACAACCAATAGGAAAATCTTCAGAATATATCTTTATTTTATACCTGCCCGGTAAAAGGTAATCAAATCTAAAATTCCCATCGTGATCTGTGTATCGAAATTGTTCTTGGGGTAAAAGCAAAACAGCTATATTCTCTAATGGCTCTTCATCCCCCTGGAAAAGCAGATCCTCATTGGTATCAATAAAAACCTTGCCTCGGATAGAAGCTGACTTCGTCAAAAGGAAGTTAACCCTTGCCTGCCTCCTTTGCCTGACCTTAATCTCTTTTTCTAATTCCCTAGACGTCCACTCTAAAGGCAAATCTGCTATATCCAGATGTACCTTCTGCATGCCGGGGTAGACATAGTCAAAGCTAAAATAACCTTCCTGATCGGTTCTTGTTTTTCTGCCATCTTCGAGTTTTAAGCTAGCCCCTTCGATCCCTGGTTCATCGGGATCGAATTTACCATTGGCGTTAACATCTAGGACTACCCTGCCTTTGAGTTTGCCAAAGTTCAGTGGACTCCTGATATCAAAATCTTGCCGGATGTACAACATTACCGACCAATTCTCTGGCCATTTATCTGCTGTATGATTTAAATCATAGGAGTGAACAGCATACTCGAAATTGAGATTTGTCTTGGGGGTAAGTTGATACTTAAGATTAAACGAACCGGTAAGATTCTCAGCGGTCTTGGCGCTCTTGGTCATATTGCGAGTATAGGTAGAATTGAAATCTGTTCTAAACCGAGGAGTAAATACATAATTAAGGTTAAATGTAGAAGTAGAATCTAAAGCATTCTCCTCTTCTCTATAAAGCGACTTGATAAAATCCTGACGAAAATACCAACTTGAACCCCGACCAAAAGATTTGAATAAGCTTAACCCAGGGCTATGGGAATAATAGCTGCCACCACCATCAGTATTAAATGTGGAGTATTGATAATTCAGTAATAAATTGGTTTTAGAAATAAAGGGAAGGAAATAATCAATGCGATAAAGATCTGCCTGACTGCTCATGCCTGCATCTGGACCAGACGGCTTAGAATTAAATCGGCTAAAACTTAAAGTCACTGATTGGTGATCAAAGATTTGATGGCTTGAGTATAATGAAAGTGCTTGATTTTGTGTGGTTATTTTATCAGGGTCTTGATCAACGTTATCCTCATACCTCCTTAGGTTACCGGCAACCCTCCAACGGTCAGTAACTCTATAGTCATTATAGAGCTCCCATCCTTTATAGTCTTGATAAATTAAAGGATTTCCTAATGAGATATATTCGTCTCCGATAAATTCGTAAGCAAATTTCATCCTCCCCCTTGGATAAAACCACTCTGAACCTGCTCGCCAGTCCCAATCATCCATTGATTGATCCGGCTGATTATCCGGATGATAATTACATTGTGCTAATTGACCAAATAAGGATAAATTATGAGGCAGTCTTAATGTATTATCCATAAAATAGATTAGATTCCTTCGCGGAAAAGCAGTCCTACCCGAAAGACTACCTGGTTGTATCTCTTTGTTTTCTAAATAAAGTATCGCCCCCTTCAATCCCAGCCAATACCAAGGCATGTATTCCTGCTCAACCCCGAATATCTGACCGAGATATTTAGCTGTCTCTCCCCCTGACTCTGCGAAATAGTCGTCTATATCTCCACCAAAAATTGTCGTCTTATTCCTCGACGTCCATGCCTTAGCCATCCGTAAGCCAGTAAAGGCCTGACTTTGATTCTTCAGGGGATTTAAATGAACTGAACGATCGAATAGATCAATCCAGAAATCATCCTTATACAGATTAAGGTAGGTATAATCGTGGTCAAATTCACCCGCCATATCCTTCCAATAGGTTTCATATCTGAGGTCGTAGTCATAAAACTTACCCCAAATAGAGCAAGATTCGCTATGATAGGTAGACTGAAAATGGTAATCTCGAAACATATAAGCATTACTTCCCTTAAGGTCAATAGAAGGCCGCGCAGCCTCAGGGATAAATTTAGGAGGCCCTGCAGGCCTGGCTTTTCTTAAAAGAGGTTCTTCGTCTTCTAATAATTCTTCGGGCTTCCTCTGTTCAGTTTTTACCAAATAGGTCTTAAATTTAGGGAGGTACTTAGTCGAGACAAAAAGAGCTCCTTTAGCAGCATCGTAGTTGCTTTCCACAGAGAAATATTCATTAATTTTGTCTTGGCTAACCATTGGTATGCGTTCAATAAAAGTAGCCACAACTTCTTGACTTTCGCCTCCAGGAAAAATCAATCTAAATTTTGCCTCATCTAAGTTTAAAACACTAAAATTTAACCCCTTAGCAATATCTCGTAAGGGAACAAAGACTATTCTTTCCCTGATCAAAATAGGCTCTTCTAAGCCTACTTCTTGGTCATTGATATATAGACGGATTTGGCCAACCCTCTTGGGCGGAATTACTGCAGGAATGGTCTCTAACTCAGGTGAAATTACCTCAACCGGTGAGGGTACTTTTGCAGGAATTACTGGTAAAATATGAGCCTCGGATTCTGCTTCCCATTGATCTAATGCCTGCTGAATGAATTTCTCTCGAGGGGTCTCCTTTTCCTTAGAGGGTAAAGCAATTTCTTTCTTCGCAGATGCCTGCTGCTCGCCTTGAATTAATTGAATATACCGCATTGACTCCTGATGCCTTGGTTGAACAAGTAGAGCCTTCTTAAAATGACTGAGGGCATCAAAATACTGGCCCCGATTATAATACTCAAGCCCGAGATCAAAAAGAAAGCCAGCCGCCATAGAGCATTCCATGGGCGCTGACCAACAGACTAAGCCAGAGATTTGGAAGATTAAAATAGAAATCAACAATAATTTTATCGCTCTTTTCATGAAATTCCTAAAAAATTACTATCAACACTAATACACACAGATATTCACCATAAAAAATCTTTTCATCATCTTGAGACTAAAAAGGGGAGAATCGCTCCCCCCCCTCCACCCAATTTAAAATTTTTCCCGCCATAGTGATTAACTTAGAGGCGGGATCCCGCTAAAAGCGGGAAAATTTAGTCTATACTAAACGGAAGCTCTCCCAATAAAAGATACTTCGCTCCATAATCTATCTCAACCTTTAGACGATAATCGTCCTTTGCCAATGGCTTTTCAAGCTCTAGATTAAACTTACGCAGGGTCTTAGGTAAAATACCTAACCGCGAGGGATTAAAATCCAGCTGCTGCATCCTTTTGCCACGATAATTAAAAATCTTCACCTTGCCCTGAGGACGAATAAAGACATTGCCTTCATTGAAAATACTGATTTCGATCTCTTTGGGGGGGATAAATGATATATCTGCTAATCTCCCCTGGCGCAGCTCTGTCTTAGGGATCGTTACCGCAACCAACCCACCCAACCGGAAATTTACTCCTATACCCTGTTCATAGTAAAGGGGCTGGGACTCAAAAAAGACGATCGCATAATAACCGCCGCGAACATCGGACGGTGCAGAAACGCTTAACCTTACCTTTGCTGTCCCTCCTGCAGGAATATCCAATTCAGAAGGCATAACTTCAATCCATTCGGCACAAGACCACTGCGTGCTTCCTGGGGTAAGAAATTCATTACTCCCATCAGGAAGATAGTTTATATCTTGAGTATAAACCTTAAGATGCAACGCAGTATCCGTTCCTGAATTATCCACTAATATTGTTTTTCCGCGGCGACCACCAGCAGGAACAGACATTTCAATACGCGAGGGCTCAATGCTAAAAGCAAAACCCTCCTGACAAAGAGCAAAAAGAAAAATCAGCCCAATGAGAAAAAATAAAAGAAATTTCCTCATAGCACCTCAGTCATGGTAAAACGGACAACCGTATTATAGCTACCCCTTGTTTGTATCTCAGGGATCTTCAGGTAATATTTAAACTGCAGATAAACTGATCTACCGCTATTTTCCTCGGGAGCGCTAATATAAACAAGCTCGGGAAATAAACTAAATTCCTTAAATTGATACGGATTGGCGATTGTCCCATTACCATTGCTAGCCACTAATTGCCACTTAAAATTCTCCAAGGGAATTGAATCCTGGGCTGAACTTAAAGGTTTAAGCAAACTTATCTTAACATACCAGGTAGTATTATTCGTAGAGCTGCAAACAAGCTCATGATCATAGCCCCCATACTGAGCGAGTTCTTTTGTTTCGCCCAGATGCATAAGGCCGAAGGAGACTGCCTTTTTGTCTGCAGAAATCTGCAAAGCAGCAAATCCCAGGCGTTGCACAATTAACAACATCGCAATTAAAAATAGCAAAGCCCTCTTCATCGCTTCCCTTAAGATAGGCACTCACTTCGTTCGCCCAGCACTTTCGCAAACAACTGGGTTCGTGCGCTATCTTCCATTAAAAACCCTGCACTCTACCATCGGCAGCCTGAATGCATTATATCAAAAACTGCTCCTTTATTCAAGGTGCCTCTGACATAGTAAATACAATCTGACCCGAATATATACCCGCAGGGGCATCGTTAGGGCAAGAGAGGCTGTATTGGAATCGCAAAATTACCTCTTTGCCGCAATTATCTACCCCTTGACT
>JADHWR010000059.1 GCA_016783355.1 Candidatus Omnitrophota bacterium
CAGATTGAGCTTTTGGGCAGGTCTATTGAGGTACGGTTTAAGCAGTTGCAGGGAGAGTCAGTAGATTTACCCGGCGATGGATATCAGGGGCAATATATTGTTGATATCGCAAAGGAAATTATAAAGAGCGCAAAGCCCCGCCTGCCGGACGGGCAGACAGGCGTAAAGTTCTTTCAGGAATTTGGGCTAAATTATATTTTAAAGATAATCAAGCAAGAACTTGAGGATTTCGGGGTAAGATTCAATTCCTGGTATAGCCAGAAGAAATTGATGCGAAGCAAAAAGATTGAAAAGGCCTTAAGGAAACTAAAGCAAAAGGGGTATATTTATGAGCGCGATGGAGCAGTTTGGTTTAAGTCAACGATGTTAGGGGATGACAAAGACCGCGTGTTAATTAAGAGCGATGGCTCATACACCTATATTACACCTGATATTGCTTATCATCAGGATAAGTTTAAAAGGGGGTTTCGCTGGCTAATTAATATCTGGGGTCCGGACCACCACGGTTATATCCCGCGTCTAAAGGCAGCAGTAAAGGCTTTAGGAAAAAGCAGACAACTGCTTAATATTATTATTGTGCAACTGGCTTTGATAAAAAGGCAGGGTCAGTCCCTGGCAATGTCTACACGCCAGGGTCAATACATTAGATTAAGAGAGGTTTTGGATGAGGTAGGTAAAAGTGCCTCCCGCTTTTTCTTCCTGATGCGAAGAGCATCAGCGCACTTGGATTTTGATATGGAGCTGGCGAAGAAACAGTCACTGGAAAACCCTGTTTACTATATCCAATATGCTCATGCGCGTATATGCAGTATTGTAAAAAAAACACAAAACACTTCCTTGAAAAAAGCAGATTTAGATTTATTGAATCAGCCGCAGGAACTTAAACTGATGAAATGCCTGGCGCAGTTTCCACCCGTTTTACAAATATGCTATCAACAGCTTGAGCCTTATTTTCTTGGCGTTTATCTACAAAAGCTTGCTTGTAATTTGCATAGTTTTTATGAACACCACCGTGTCTTAACCAATGATAAAAATTTAACCTTGAGCCGGCTTGGTTTAATTGCAGCAGCAGGTATAGTTTTACGTAAGGGTCTTGGTCTTTTGGGGGTCGATACACCAGAAAGAATGGATAAAAATGCGCAAGATTATAAAGATTGCACAGCCAGATAAAATAGCAATAGATAACCTGAGCAAGGAATTAGGGATAAGTAGAATCCTTGCTCAGATTCTGGTTAACCGTAAGATAGAGAGTGCTTCAGAAGCAGAGCGCTTCTTAAGACCTAAGCTTGATCATTTACACAACCCTCTGCAGTTAAAGGGTATGCGGCGTGCGGTCTCCAGAGTAAAGCAAGCCCTTGACAAGAAAGAGAAGGTTTTAGTTTGCGGCGATTATGATGTGGATGGACTAACCAGCATGGCTCTGCTTTTGTTCCATCTTCAGGAACTTGGCCTGCATTGCATTTCCTATATTCCTCATCGTTTAAAAGATGGATATGGATTAAACCGAACTGTTATTGATATTGCAAAAAAAGAAAATATAAGTCTCATTATTACAGTGGATTGCGGCATATCCGACTTTTTTATTATTGAGCAATTACAGAAACAAGGCATAGATGTAATTGTTACTGACCATCATGAAGCAAGAGAGCGTCAATCCAATGCCTTTGCCGTGATTGACCCAAAGCAGGATAACTGCCCTTATCCTTACAAGGAATTAGCAGGGGTGGGTGTAGTCTTTAAATTTATCCAGGCCCTTTTAGACGGAGGCACGCTTAGAGGTGAGACTCTTGCTACTGATCGCCTTGCACAAGATTTAGATTTAGTCGCCTTAGGCACAATTGCCGATATGGTTGCTTTAAATGGAGAAAACCGTATCATTGCAAAAGAGGGGCTGAAGAGGCTGGTAGATTCTTCTCGTTTGGGAATTAATGCCCTTTTTGAGGTGAGCCGGGTAAAGAAAAGAAAGATTGAGCCAGAAACAGTAAGTTATATCCTCGCTCCACGCTTAAATGCCAGTGGTAGAATTGGTAGTGCCGAGAGTAGCTTGAAGTTGCTGCTTAGCCAAGACAATGTTGAGGCAGCGCAACTTGCCAATGAGGTCAATCTTTGTAATCAAAGGCGAAAGAAAATTGAGGAGAGGATTTTAAAAGAGGCAGAGGCACAGATTGAGAGAGAGATAAATTTCAAAGAGGACTACATTATGGTCATTGCCGGCAGTAATTGGCACCCCGGGGTTATTGGCATTGTCGCCTCGAAGCTTATGCAAAGATTTCTGCGTCCGACAATTATTATCTCTGAGAGCGAAACTTTATGCAAAGGCTCAGCACGTTCAATAAAGAATTTTTCTATATTTGAGGCATTGCTTTTCTGTGAGGAGTATTTAGAGGATTTTGGTGGACATATTCGTGCCGCAGGCCTCGTCATTTTTAGAGAGAATATCGCAAAATTCAGAGAAAAAATTAACTGCTTTGCAAAAAACAAACTTAGCTGGCAGGATTTTATACCTTCTTTAGAGATAGACAGCCAGATAGAATTATCTGATTTAGATGAGAGGCTAATCGAGGAACTTGACGAGCTCATGCCTTATGGGGCGGCAAATCCCAAACCTCTTTTTTACACAGCAAATTTAAAGCTGGTGGGTTCAGCTCTTGTTTTAAGGAGGGATACCTTGAAATTCTGGGTAAGCGATGGAAAACGCACATTTGCTGCGCTCGGCTTTGGCATGGCTCCCTTAAAAGAGAAATTATCAGAAAGTAACTCCTTTGATTTGATTTACTATCCGCAAATCGATGAATGGCAGGGAAATCAGAATATTATTTTAGAAGTTAAGGAGATAATCTTTACCCCGTTCGAAATTTAGATATGTATAGATTTGAGATAGATTCAAAAGCCTCGGTTGCTTATGTATCATTAAACCTTAAGCAAAGATTGGAGGAATTTCGAACGGGGTTTAGATAGTCTTTTGCACCAATCCGGCTTTCAGACACTTTGTGCATACATAGGCTGTTTGAGGGCGCTTGTTAATGACAATGCGCATCTTATGAAGATTAGGAAGAAATTTTCTTTTGACAACGCGCGTCGTTTTTTTCCCCGTGCCGCCTTTTTTCTTGGCAAGTCCCCGTCTACTAAGGCTGTTGCCAGACCTTGGTCCTTTATTACAAATTATGCATCGTTTCAACATAGTTTGTTAGTATAATCTTAAACATAGAGCTTGTCAATGAAAAGAATTTCTAATATAATGATTAGAAATGAGGAAGTCGGACTTCCAAACGGAAGTCCGACTTCCTCTGGATTGAGATAGAACGATGTTAAGAACAATTGATGAGATTAACAAAAAGATTAGGCAAGGCGAAGTTGTCGCTGTTACGGCGCAGGAGCTCATTGATTTAGTTGATAAGAAGGGCTTGAAGCAGGCTGCCAGGCAGGTTGATGTGGTTACTACAGGGACCTTTGCGCCAATGTGCTCCTCAGGTGCATATTTTAATATCGGGCATTCAAAGCCAAAGATAAAATTGGGAGGAGGCAACTGTTACCTAAATGATGTGCCCGTATATACAGGACTTGCCGCCTGCGATTTTTATTTAGGAGTGAGTGCGCTTCCTTCTGATGACCCGCGCAACAAAATTTATCCTGGAGCCTTTAGATACGGAGGGGGACACGTAATTGAGGAACTGGTTGGGGGAAAGGATATTCGTCTTACGGCACAGACCTATGCCACGGATTGCTATCCGCGAAAAGACCTCTCTACCTGGATAAACATTCGCGATTTAAACGAGGCTGTGCTTTTTAATATCCGCAATTGTTACCAAAATTATAATGTTGCTGTCAATCTTTCCGATAAAATAATCTATACCTATATGGGTTTACTTAAGCCGAAGTTGGGCAATGCAAATTACTGCTCTGCCGCACAGTTATCACCTTTATTTAAAGATCCTTATTATAAGACCATTGGAATTGGCACAAAGATATTCTTGGGTGGAGGGGTTGGTTTTGTTGCCTGGCAAGGAACACAACATAATCCGACAGCTAAGCGAAGAGATGGCCTACCCATTGAGCCAGCAGGAACATTAGCTGTTATTGGTGATTTAAAGGGGATGCAACGACAGTGGCTGAGGGGAACGAGTATGTTGGGTTATGGCACGACTTTAACTGTGGGTATTGGTATTCCTATTCCTATATTAGATGAGGAGATTGCCCGCTTTGCAGCGAAGAAAGATGAAGAGATTTACACCCAGATTGTTGATTATAGCCGCGCCTATCCACAAGGGGAAAAGCAGATTTTAGGTGAGGTAAATTATGCCCAATTAAAATCTGGCCGCATCAAAATCCAAGGAAAAGAGGTTCTTACTGGCGCGCTTTCCAGTCTCCTAAAGGCAGAAGAGATTTGCCAGACACTGAAGTCCTGTATTAAGCAAGGCAAGTTTTCTTTGACGCAGGCCGTCGCACCCTTGCCAGGGGCACAGTCAGGTTATTGTTTCAAACCCTTAAAGGAAAGACCTATTTAAGATAGGGACATATAGAAGCGTAGAGCGAAAAGCGCAAAGCACAAAGTTGAAGCGCAAAACTTAGAACTATACGTTATACGCTAAAATTCATAGAGGAGTGTATTAATGAGATTAGACGAAATAAAGATATCACAGGCAATTATTGAGTCATATAACCAGAAGTTATTAGATTGCCTCACTGTGGATGTTGCCATTGTTGGCGCCGGCCCCGCTGGTTTAGCCTGCGCATATTATCTGGTCAAAGCACAGAAGAAGGTTGCTGTTTTTGAGCGAGGGATTTCTGTTGGCGGAGGGATGTGGGCAGGCGGGATGATGTTTAATAAGATTGTTGTTCAAGAAAAGGCAAAAAGAATTTTAGATGAGTTAAGGATAAAGACAGTTTTCTATCAAAAAGGTTATTACTTAGCTGATTCTATCGAGGCAGTATGCGGGCTTGGTTTTTCTGCGACTCAAAAAGGGGCGGAGGTTTTTAACTTAATTTCTTGCGAAGATGTGATGGTTAGAAACAGACGTATCTCTGGTTTGGTAATTAACTGGAGTGCAGTAGAAATGTCCAAACTTCACGTCGACCCTTTAACAATAAGAGCAAAATTTGTTGTTGACGCCACAGGTCATGCGGCTGAGGTTGTGCATATTGCAGAAAGAAAATCAGGCATAAAATTACAAACAAAGACAGGAAAGATATTGGGAGAGAGATCCTTAAATGCTCATCTTGCTGAAGAGGCGATTGTGAAGAATTCCCGCCAGATTCTACCCGGACTTTATGTCTGTGGTATGTGTGCGAATGCTGTATTTGGCAGCCCGCGGATGGGGCCGATATTTGGCGGGATGTTGCTTTCTGGCAGGAAGGTTGCGCTTGAGTTGGTTAAGCATTTATAGTATTACCTAATAGCGTAGAGTGTAAAGCGAAAAGCGTAAGACTGAAGTGTAAAGTTTAAAGTTTCTTTAAGAAAGTTTTGAGTTTTGCACTTTAACTTTGCGCTTTGCACTTTTCGCTTTGCGCTATTTAGTAAACGGAGTATAAGTATAAGATGAAGGCAGTTGCTTTGGTTTCTGGTGGTTTGGACAGCGCTCTTGCCGTGGAGATAATTAAGAACCAGGGAATCGAAGTCATAGGGATATTTTTTAAAACGCCGTTTAATAGCAATTTCACTTCGCACCAAGGCCCTGGTGTGGGGCTCATTCCAAAAGAAGATATTGAAATTAAGGTCATTAGTCTTTTAACACAATATCTCAGTATTATTAAAAAACCCTGTTTTGGATTTGGCAGGAATTTTAATCCTTGTATTGATTGCCGTATCTTTATGTTAAAGAAGGCAGGCGAGCTCCTTTCCAAATTTGGCGCTGATTTTATTATTACAGGTGAGGTGTTAGGACAAAGGCCGATGTCGCAGAATAAAAATACATTAAGAATGATAGAGAAAAAATCAGGTCTTGGGGGTCTACTTCTTAGACCGCTTTCTGCTTTGCTTTTTGATGAGACGATTCCGGAAGAAAAGGGCTGGGTTAACCGGGACAAGCTCTTTGCTTTTTCAGGAAGGTCCCGCAAGCCACAACTAGATTTGGCAAAGAATCTAAATCTATCAGGTTTCCAACAGCCTGCCGGTGGTTGTCTTCTCACCGACCCTGGTTTTAGTCGGCGCTTAAAAGACCTAAGAGAGCATAAGCCTGATTTTGATTTGGAGGATGTCGAGCTTTTAAAGATTGGCCGGCATTTTCGTCTTCACCCTCAGGTAAACCCCGTTCGAAGTAATCCCGACAAAAGGCGAGATGCCTTTTGTCGGGATGCCGCACCTTTGGCGGGGACTTCAAACGGGGTAAAATTAATTGTCGGAAGAAATGAAAAAGAAAATTCCCGTTTGTTAAGGTATGCGCGCCGGCGCGATTATATTTTAGAACCAGAGAATACTGCTGGGCCTACAGGTCTTTTAAGATTAGTTGATTCGGGAAGCACGCCTTTTACCTGGCTCAGGTTAAGCACGCAAATAATTGCCCATTATTGCGACCATAAGGAAAATATAACAGTAGTTATTAGAAATAGTATCAAAGAGTTACAACCGAGCCGCCCCTCGAGGGCAATTCAATCAGAACTTATTGATACGCTTAGGATTTAGTGTTTGAGGGGGGGGGCGCAAACCTGTCCCACCTCGGAGGTGGGACAGGTTGATGAGGTGATTTGGCGATGATGACAAAACGTATCGTATTACATTTTCCCCACAAGTTAGTAGATCAGCCGATTGTTTATAAGTTAGTTAAGGATTATAATCTCGAGTTCAATATCCTCAAGGCATTTGTTAATCCACAAGAGGAAGGGTTGCTCGTCTTGGAACTTAAAGGCGAGGATAAGGATTTTAATTGTGGCTTGGAGTATCTTAAATCGTTAGGGGTTGAGATTCAGCCTTTAGGCCAAGATGTTGTGCGCAATGAAGATAAATGTACACACTGTGGTGCTT
>JADHWR010000060.1 GCA_016783355.1 Candidatus Omnitrophota bacterium
ATATAAGGTAAGTTGGGCATAAAGGCTCGCAAAATAAGAGAGGTTAGATAAAGGGACTAAACGGCTGGAAGAACACCACAACTAAAGGTCTTTAACAGATTGAAATAAAACTATTGACAACTTCATTAAGAGAGGAGAAATAATGAGAAAGAAATTAGTGGTTATCACCGGAATAATAATTATTGTGATTTTTGGAGTTATGTTAATTTTCCATACAGCAGGTAAAAATCTATTTTTAAGTAAGCAAGAATCCGAAGAGATAGCCGTTGGTTGGTCAGAGATTTTAAATCAAGCAGCCGAGCAAGAAGTAAAGGGCGATCCCCTAAGGGCAAAATCCTTATATGAGAAATTGGTGAATGATTTTGCCAATTCTCCCCAAGTTGGAGATTGGCAGAAAAAGATTTGGGATTTAAATATTAAGTTATTATTTTCACCCACGATTACCGAGGGGAGTATTCTTTATGAGATAGAACCAGGGGACAGCCTATCCAAGATTGCTAAAAAATTTAATACGACAATAGGGTTGCTCAAGAGGAGCAATGGACTTTTAAGCGAAAAGATTATCTCGGGAAGAAAATTAAAGGCTTGGACAAAACCTTTTAATATCGTGGTGGACAAATCGCAAAATATCCTTATCTTAAAGTCTAATGATGAAGTAATCAAAACCTACATTGTTTCTACTGGGATCAATAATTCTACGCCAATAGGAAACTTTAAGATTGTAAAAAAATTGGTTGATCCTCCTTGGCATACAAGTGGAACGGTAATTCCTCCCGAGAGTCCTGATAATATCCTTGGTTCTCGCTGGATGGGTTTTGATCTGGAAGGTTATGGCATACATGGAACAATCAATAATGAGACCCTTGGTCAGCAAATAACCCAGGGTTGTATTCGTATGTCTAATTCTGATGTTGAGGAGCTATTTACTATTGTACCCAGAAATACAGCGGTGGTCATTGTCGATTAGAATATGAATGGCTTGGATTTCGAAAAACCTATATTAGAACTGGAGAATAAAATCCAGGAGCTAAAGAACTTTACCTCTCAGAAGAAGATTAATTTATCTCCAGAGATAAAGCGCCTAGAAGATAAATTATCCCGCCTTAGGGCAGAAATTTATACTAATCTTACTGCTTGGCAGAGGGTACAAATTGCCCGTCACCCTGCTCGGCCTTATACTCTGGATTATATTCAGATGTTTTTGAGTGATTTTATTGAGCTGCATGGCGATCGTAATTTTGCTGATGACAAGGCAATTGTGGCAGGTTTTGTTCGTTTAGACCAGCAAAGGTTTATGGTTATTGGTCATCAAAAGGGAAGAGACACTAAGAAGAACCTTATGCGCAATTTTGGTTGTGCGCATCCTGAAGGTTACCGCAAGGCGTTGAGGTTGATGAACTTAGCTGAGAAATTTGATTTGCCTATTGTTGTCTTCATTGATACACCCGGTGCTTATCCGGGCATCGGTGCTGAGGAGCGTGGCCAGGCCCAAAGCATCGCTTTAAATTTAAGAGAAATGGCCAGTATTGCAGTTCCCATTCTGGCGATTGTAATTGGTGAAGGAGGCAGTGGTGGTGCTTTAGGGATTGGCGTGGCCGACCGAATCTGTGTTTTAGAGAATGCCTACTATTCGGTTATTTCTCCGGAAGGGTGTGCGGCTATTCTCTGGAAGAGTGGTAGTAAAGCACCTGAAGCAGCCGAGGCATTGAAACTGACTGCTAATGATTTACTAAAATCAGGGATTATTGATGAGGTTATCCCTGAACCATTAGGCGGGGCTCACCGCGATCCAGAAAAGATGAGCACAACCTTAAAGATCGCTATCCAGAGGTATCTCGGGGAATTACTTGCACTATCTAAGCCAGATTTATTAAAGGCCCGCTATAAGAAATTCCGCAATATCGGCAAATTTATGGATGAATGATTGAACAAGAGTTGTTATTTTTAGGGTTGCTCAAGGAAGGCGCAAAACACGGCTACGAAATAAAGAGAAAAATTAAGGAGATTCTTTCTCTATTTGCGGGCCTGGAGATAAAATCTATTTATTATCCTCTCAGGGTTCTGGAGAAAAAGGGCCTAGTGACAAAAAGGGTTGCAAAGCAACCCAATCGACCTCAACGTCTGATTTACAGCTTAACTGAACAAGGCGAAGCGCGGTTTAATAGCCTTCTATTAAGAAGTTTTTTAGACTTTAAGCGCCCCCAATTTAGTCTGGATATCAGCCTTTATTTCCTGCGCTATGTGAAACCCAAACTGATTAAACGGCGCATTCAGGCAAGGATTCGTCTTCTTGAACGGATATCGCGCGGGATTAATCAGATGATCCGCTCTTTAAAACTTAAGAAATCCCCATCTTTTTTATGGCTAATTCTTGAGCACAATTTAGAGATGCTTAATACGGAGGTACGCTTTTTAGGGCGCCTCCTTAAATATAGCTAAATTTTATGCTTAGCCAGCCTTTCTCTCTGCAGCGTAGTCCCGCTACCAATAAAAAAAATAATTTAATCCGTTTATTGCTTTTGTGGACGCTTGCATTTTTGTTTTTTATTTCTTTAAGTTGCACGAGATACGAGGTTAAGAATATTCATTCTCGCGGCAAGGAGATTATTTGTTTTGGCGATAGCATCACTGCCGGCGCAGGCGTTTCAGAGAAAGAAAATTATCCCTACTTTCTTTCGGAGCTGCTCGACTATTCTGTAATTAATGCTGGACGGGATGGAGAAACTTCATCCGATGGCTTAAGGCGTCTAGATAAAGATGTATTAAGTTACCAACCCCGCTTAGTAATTATTGAATTTGGAGGAAATGATTTTTTAAGAAAACTACCATTAACCCAGACAATTAACAATATACGCATAATGACTGAGCGGATTCAGGCGGGAGGGGCAATGGTGGCAATTGCTGATGTGAGCAGTAGCATTGCTATGAAAACTTACCGGGATAGTTATAAAAAATTGGCATACCAGACTCAGGCAATTTTTATTCCCAGCCTGCTTCAGGAAATAATTACCAATCCTTCTCTTAAAAGCGATTATATCCATCCCAATGCTAAAGGTAATCAACTTATTGCTAAAGGTATTTATCAAGCGATTAGGCCTTTTCTTAAACAAAACAACTTAAGACAGCATGCAGGCAATCCTGGATTTAACGATTAAAGATTTAGAATATTATCTAAAAAGTAAGGGCTTCCCCAATTTTACTGCTCGCCAGATATTTTCCTGGATTTATAAAAAGGCAATATTTGATTTTGAGCGGATGAGTGATTTATCCAAAAGCTTGCGCAATTTCCTAAAACAGAATTTTTATATTTTAGGTCTGGCCTTAATCCAAAAGCAGATTTCTTCTGATGGAACGCAGAAGTTCTTTTTTTCCCTTTCTAACCAACAGGTAATCGAGTCAGTATTTATCCCTACCCCCAGGCGCCTGACTGTTTGTATTTCAACTCAAGTGGGCTGTAAATTTGCTTGTCGATTTTGTGCCAGTGGTGCACAAGGTTGGCAGCGAAATTTAACCAGCGCGGAAATTATTGAACAAATAATTTATCCCGCACCTTTCTTTGGGACGAAGTTCTTCGAAAATGCAGAAAGGTGCGGGATTTATTTAAAGACTGCATCGGCCAGAGTAGTTAATAATCTTGTATTTATGGGCGTAGGAGAGCCGCTAGATAATTATGACCATGTTTTAAAGGCTGTGCGCATTTTAAATTCACCAGATTCAGTTAATATTGGCGCAAGGAAAATGACTATATCGACCTGTGGTTTAATCGCTGGTATTCAAAGATTAGCCGGGGAAAATCTGCAGGTTGAGCTTTCCGTATCCTTGCACGCTGGGGACAACCAAACGCGCACATATCTTATGCCGATTAACAAAAAATTTCCTTTAGAAAAACTATTGCCCGCTTGCCGCAACTATTATAAAAAAACAAAACGGCAAATTACCTTTGAATATGTTTTAATCCAAGGCATAAACTCTGACTTAAGGCAGGCAAGGAAGTTAACCAAGCTCCTCGCTGGCTTGGATGCTAAGGTTAATCTTATTCCTGTTAATCCATTTAGAAATGAGTTTTCCAGACCCAATAAATTAGAGATACTCTTATTTCGTGATATTCTCCTCAAGGCAGGAATTCCCGCAACAATCAGACGACCGCGAGGAGTAGATATCCATGCTGCCTGTGGGCAGCTAAGGTTAAGGTCAAATGAAGACTACAAAAGAGATTTTGAAGGAGATTTATCAGCGGCTATATAAATGCTTTGGCCCACAGCACTGGTGGCCGGCTCAGACTTCCTTTGAGGTAATTATTGGTGCAATTCTTACTCAAAATACTGCCTGGACAAATGTAGAGAAAGCAATCGATAATCTTAAAAAGAAAAATCTCCTAAATCCCCACGCACTAAAAAAAGTTTCTCTAAAGAGGCTGGCAGGATTGATCAGATCCGCGGGTTACTATAATCAGAAAGCAAAAAAGATTAAAAACTTTATTCAATTTTTATTTGATAATTATCAGGGAAGTCCAAGGAGGATGTTTTTAAAAGATTTCTTAATCTTACGTAGCCAGCTCTTGGAGATCAACGGCGTTGGTTTAGAGACGGCCGATTCTATTCTATTGTATGCTGGCAACAAACCGATATTTGTTGTCGATGCTTATACGCGGCGAATATTAAGTCGGCATAATTTAATAAAGTCCGATACTTCTTATACAGAGATCCAGAATTTTTTTATGAATAATTTAAAAAACGAGGTTAAATTATTTAATCAGTATCATGCTTTAATTGTTCGTCTAGGGAAGGAGATTTGTAAATCTAATCCAAATTGTCGCGCCTGTCCATTAAGAGGGATAGGCAAAGAGATTAAATATTTTTGTGATTCTTGTTCAAAGCAATTACCCCGTCATCAAGATAGATATATTGTAGAGATTAAACTCTATGCCGCGCCAGAAGTTGAGATTACCGAGGAGGATTTCAAGACAGATATCCGAAAACAGATACAGCAGTTAATTGAAGAAGCCAAGGATATAGATAAGAAGAAATTAGAGGAGGAGGTTTATGTTTGCTATAAATTCAATCTTTGTAAGCGGTGTCGTGATACCTACAATAAAAGGTTAAAGGATAAGGAATTTGTTTAGGATGGATTTCGCGATTGTTAATTAATTTATAAATTTTTTAAAAATTACTTGAATAAATAATTTTTTTTAGTATACTATATAAAATAGTTTAATTAAAGAAGAAAGGGGGTGGAGCGTAATGGCAACAAAGAAGAAGGCGAAGAAAAAGACAACCGCCAAGAAGAAAAAGAAATAATCAGGCGGCAGTTTAGTTATTAAACGCCCAATATATATTCTTTCTGTGATGCTTTAGTAGAAAGGCTCAGCCGAAAATTAACTGAGCCTTTTTGCTTTTACCCTACCCCCGCTAGAGAGAGTCCCTTGACTTGCTTCACTCGCTCAGAATGGTGAGCAACGTCGACCCATTCTCTAATGCAATTTACTTAAGTCTGAGGAAATAAACAAGGTATATTACTTAGTAGGTCAGGGTATCTGTATACCTAAGGTAATTGTAAACAGATAGCTTGCAGAAGGTTTTTGTTTAGAGCAGAATAGGCAAATGTGAAGCTCCTTGATCTTTCATTGAGGATGGTTTGGGGTACATTGGCTATCAGCAAACATTACTAGGAAGCACAATCGAAGTTGTTTAGGAATTTATAGAAGTAGGTATCGGCAGGGGTTTTAATACGCGGTTGTATAATAAATTTGTAAAATAAGGAGATTAGGCTATGAGTGAATTTAAAATGGAGGTCAGTATTCGTAAAGTTGCCAATAATCCTAATATGTTCGAATTTACAATTGCTACCCCTATGTTGAGGTCGCAATTTCGTCTTCCCAGGGCAATGGTTAACAAATTAAGGATCTTGATTGAGAAGGCTCTGGTAGGTAAATGAGCGAGTGCCGAGGGAGGGAGTCGAACCCTCACGACCTTGCGGTCACCGGTTTTTGAGACCGGCGCGAATACCAATTCCGCCACCTCGGCAAAATCGATAGGCTTTGGGTGGGCCTAAGATTTCAGAAAGTATAATTCCTTCCTCAAGTTTATCCGCTGAATAACTCGGTAGTTGTTCTTCTGCTTCTTCTGTTTCCTCAGGCGGAAGTTTAAACTTTATCGGCTTAAGCTCAGCAATTTTTACCTCTGGCCTTTTGATTTGTTTTTGAACAATAACTGGCTCTTTTGCCTTTTCTTGTTTAGGTTCGGAAGGAATTTCTTCGGGTGGTGGTAATCCTAAAGATTGAAAATAATGCTTAATTTCCTTTTCCGTCGGCTCTTCCGGTTGTTTCTTTTGCTGCTCTTGTAGAGCCTTAAGCTTTCTCTGGATTAAGAGGATGATAATCAGAAATATGAGAAACCTAAACATTATTTTTTCTTTTGCTCTGGAGATTTACCAATGCGTTCGCGCATTGATGTGTCTGATTGGATATTGCGAAGATTATAGTAATCCATTACCCCCAATTTGCCCTCGCGGAATGCATGGGAAATTGCCTTAGGAATTTCTGCCTCAGCCTCAATGACCCTTGCGCGCATCTCCTGTGCTTTTGCTTTCATCTCCTGCTCTTGGGCAACAGCCATTGCCCGGCGGGTTTCTGCTCGCGCCTGAGCTACCTTTAGGTCGGCTTCAGCCTGGCTTGCCTGGAGGGCTGCTCCTACGTTTTTGCCTACATCCACGTCAGCAATATCAATAGAGAGGATTTCAAAGGCAGTTCCTGCATCTAGCCCCTTGGCAAGCACATTCTTAGAGATTGAGTCTGGGTTTTCTAATACCTTCTTATAGGTTTCAGCCGAGCCAATCGTAGTAACAATGCCTTCTCCAACCCGGGCAATGATTGTTTCTTCGGTTGCGCCACCAACCAGGCGCTCTAAGTTTGCTCGTACAGTAACTCGTGCCTTGCTTTTTAAT
>JADHWR010000061.1 GCA_016783355.1 Candidatus Omnitrophota bacterium
CGGCTCCCTAACAGTAATTCCATTCATTAAATAACCACCGATCCAAAATCCACCGCCTAAATAGTTATTAGCCTCAATGAGAAGAACATTGAATCCTTCTTTGGCCAATTCCCTTGCTGCCACCAGACCGCTGGGGCCAGCACCAACAACTATGCAATCAGTCTTTACGCTACCAAGCAACTTCTCACAAAAATCCCTTACAATCGCCGCTGTAATTTGACTCTCTCCGACCTTAGCAAATCTTTCCATCTAATCCTCCTTCTGGTGACCTTATCCGCCAAAGGTTTATGGTGGATGGGTTCCATTTAAGTTATATACTATAGACCAACGGTTGCGAACTCTGCTTCTGCTTCTGTCGTTCGACCATATCCTTTAAAGTGTTGGAATCTAAGACCTCCATCATCTTCTCGCCTACTTCTTCCCATATGTCTCTGGTAGCGCAAAGACTAACTCTATGACACACAGCAGGCGCAGTAACGCATTCAACAAGCACCAAGTTCCCCTCTACGGCGCGTACTATCTCACCTAAGGTAATATCTTGAGGGGGTCGAGCTAAAATATAACCTCCGCGAGCACCCCGAATAGAGTTGATTAATCCTGCTCCTTTAAGAAGAGGGGTTAAATGGCCCAAATACTTCTCTGAAATCCCTTGACGCCCAGCAATATCCTTTAAAAGTACAGGCCCTTGCCCATAGTGAAATGCAAGATCCAACATTAACCTTGCTCCATATTGTCCTTTAGTAGAAAGCTTCATTGATAACCTATTTTTTAATCCCCACTATTTCTATCAAATTAGTAGTAATTATACTATATAATATATTTTTGTCAAGTAATTTTAAAGAGAGCGCTGAAAAATCCTTAAAAACTATATCAGCGCTCTCTGATTACACAGATTTAATAAGATTACAGAGATTGTCTCGTCGAGGATTTAATCTATGTAATCTGTTTTTAATCTTTTAATCCTAAAGGATAGGCCTTCCTATTCCTTTTTAAGGAAGGGCCTAATCCTAAAGGATAGACCTTCCTATTCCTTTTTAAGGAAGGGCCTAATCAGAGATTGCTGTTTTGTTTAGATTTTTTCAGCAATCTCTTAAAAGGGAACGCAAAACCCCAGGGCGCGGTACTGATAAATTCTTTCTCTTGTCTTTGTGAATACTGTCTGTTAAAATTATAGCAATAAATAAAACCTTACACGGGAGGTAGAAATGGTACATACGAAAAGAACATACGTTGAATCTCCGAAAGGATTTTATTGCCAGGATATAACCGATCTCGTAAAAGAAACGCTACAAGACAGTGGCATAAAAAATGGGATAATCTGTGTTCATTCCGAACGATCAGTTGCCGCTGTTGTTACCATGGAATTTGAGCCTGGGTGTGTAAAAGATTTTGAAACCCTGCTGGAAAAGGTTGTTCCTATCGGCATTGATTATGAACACCATAGGCGTTGGCATGATGGCAACGGGCACTCCCATATGAGGTCTACGCTCGTAGGCCCAGGCAAAACATTCCCTATAATCGATCGCCGAATATGCCTGGAGCCATGGATGCAGATCGTATTTGTTGATTTCCAACCCGCGGCTACTAAATGGGAACTCGCTGTTGTTATTGTAGGAGAATAAATCCCTTTGGATATGGGCCTACTTCGAAAGGCACAAAAATACGAAAAAATTATATCTTAACTAAATAAAAGGCTAGGAAAAACTGTCCCCATATTCTTCCCCATATTAGCAGATGCGGGGAAACTGCTCAGCAGTTAACATATCAAGAATGCGGGTGCCGGCGATTCTTGTTTGCAATAAGACCTTCTGCTTGGGTTCCTTGACTACCTTCCCGATAATCTGACTTTCTCCTCCTAATGCATCCCGGCGCATTACATCTAAAATAACTTCTACATCCTTCTCGGCAACAATCACTACGACCTTGCCTTCATTAGCAATGTAGAGCGGGTCAAAACCCAGAATTTCGCAAGCCGCCCTTACCTCTTCCTTTATGGGAATATTGTTTTCGAAAATTCTAATCCCGAAATTCGAGCCCAGAACGATTTCATTTAAGGTAGTGGCTAACCCCCCTCGAGTAGGATCACGCATGAATTTAATACCCCTGGAGACCTGGATGATTTTAGCAATCATACCCGAAAGGGATGCGCAATCACTGTTGATCGTAGATTGAAAATCAAAATCTCCCCTGGCAGCTAAAATAGCTAAACCGTGTTCGCCAATGGAACCGTTGATAATAATCTTATCCCCAGGCGCTATTGTCTCTTTGTGGATCTTAACACCGGCGTGCCTTATTCCAATGCCAGAGGTATTAATAAACAGCTTATCTAGATTATTCTTCTCCACTACTTTAAAATCACCGGTAGCAATTTTAACCTTCTCTTGCCTGGCAGTTTGCGCGATGGATTTAGTAAGCCTTTCTAAAATGTCATAATCTAAGCCTTCCTCAATTAAGAAGGCACAAGATAAATAAAGAGGCTGGGCACCCATAACCGCAAGGTCATTAATCGTTCCGCATACTGCCAGCTTTCCTATATCTCCCCCGGGGAAGAAAAGAGGACTTACAGTATAGGAATCAGTAGTAAAACATAGATCGTGGCCTTCTGCGGGAAGCGATTTAATAAGTGCTGAATCAGAAAGTTCGTTTAAAATTTCGTTACCGAAACTCTTCTTGAACAGCTTCTCTATTAAATCATGCATTAAGCTGCCACCGCTTCCGTGTGCCAATAAAATTTTCTCTTTATTTTCCATACTTAAAATAAGCAGCGCAGGTACCCTCTGATGAAACCATACAAGCACCAATAGGATTCTCGGGTCGGCATTGCTTTTTAAATAGCACACAATCCAAGGGTGTTTTAATTCCTCGTAGTATCGCACCACAAATACAACCCTTATCCTCCTTTGTCATCTCGACTTCCACCTCAATACTAAGTTCAGCATCAAAATCAGAAAAAGCTTGCTTAATTTTCAAGCCACTCTCCGGGATAATCCCCAGACCCCGCCAATTCGAATCTTCGGACTCAAAGACTTCTTCCATTAAATCTAAGGCCTTTCGATTACCCTCCTCTTTTACTGAACGCGAATATTGTATTTCCACCACAGGAGATTTTTTTTCAACTATCTGCTGCGCTAACATAAAAATTGCCTGCGTAACATCTACAGGCTCAAACCCAGCAATTACGCAAGGAACGTGGTAATCCCTGACAATAAACTCATAGGGCTTGCTTCCGATAATTGTGCTTACATGCCCCGGGCAAATAAAACCATCGATATGAGGACTCCTTTCTTTAACTAGAGCTTGCATCGCCGGCGGAATAACTTTATGCCCAGAAAAAACAAAGAAATTTCTAATCTTCTTCTCCTTGGCAATCTTAATCGTAGCTGCTAACGTAGGAACAGTCGTCTCAAACCCTACCCCTAAGAATATTACCTTTTTGTCCGGATTATCCTGAGCAATGCTTAAAGCATCTAAGCAAGAATAAACTACGCGCACCTGCCTTCCTGTACTCTTTTCTTTCTCTAGATTTGAGCTGGAACCCGGTACTCTGATCATATCGCCGAAGGTTACAATGATTACATCATCCTTCCTTGCATAAGCAATTGCCTTATCTAAATAACTATTTGGCGTAACACACACAGGACAACCGGGCCCGGAGATAAGGCGGATATTATCGGGAAGATAATTCCTCAAGCCCGATCTAAATATGGACATCGTATGCGTACCGCAAACCTCCATTAAAACTATCGGGGAAGAATAATCAGAAACTATATTGAGCATCTTCTTGATTAGTTTTTGAGTAATTCCCCGATCACGATACTCATCAATATATCTCATAATGCCTCTGACATTTGCCTTAAGGCAGACAAAGTTTTGCGCGCCTCTTTTTCATCCAGTTTCTGGATGGCAAAACCAGCATGCACAACAACATAATCGCCGACACTGATCTTCTCCAATAACCCTAAATTAATTTTTTTCCTAAGGCCGCCTAATTCAACCAACGCCTGATTAGCCTTAATTTCCATAATCTTCATCGGTACCGCTAAACACATATCAACTCTTTCCTAATTTAGCCTGGGCAATAATTGCTTGTCCCAAAGAAATGCCTGCATCGTTGGCCGGAACACGATGATGAATATAAACCTTAAATCCTTCTTCTTTTAGTCGACTAAATGCACGGTTGGACAAGAACGCGTTTTGAAAAACGCCTCCGCTTAGAGCAACCTCCTTAAGGCCGAATCTTTGTCTGATTATTTTACATATATCCACAATCATCTCCACAACCGTATGATGAAACTTAAACGAAATCGCCCCGGCGTCGAGGGCATGGTTTAAATCTTGGACTATCCCTGTGATTATATCTTTTGGTTCAATAATAAATATTGAATTTTTTTCTCTTATTGTGTATTTATAGCTCGGGGCTTGCGAATGTGAATCTGAGATTTTACCGATTGCCTTTTCTAACTCTATGGCTGCCTGACCCTCGTAGCTTATCACATCTCTTATGCCTAATAAGGAAGAAACAGCATCAAAAAGCCTACCCATACTCGATGTTAAAGGACAATTTATTTTCTGCTGCATCATCTTTTTTAAAATGGCCCATTTGTATTTATCTAAGTGCTGGGTAAAGGCTAAATCGAGATCAAGAAAATCCTCGCCATAAGCCTGATATAAATAAGTAGCGGCCATGCGCCAGGGTTCCTTTATCGCCTGCTCCCCGCCAGGTAGAGGAATGTATTCCAGATGAGCGATGCGCTGTGAATCTGCATAATCGGCAATTAAGAACTCGGCTCCCCAAATATTTCCATCCTCACCAAAACCCGTCCCATCAAAAGCAACACCAATAACCTTACGATTGCCGATTTGATTATCAATCAGGCAAGAGGCAATATGAGCGTGATGATGCTGAATAGCAACGATTTTTAAATTGGGATTTTGCGCTTTTATGGACTTGGCATATTTAGTAGATAAATATTCAGGATGCAGATCATGAGCAATAATTAGTGGTTCAATATTAAATAATCTTTTAAAACGCTCGATGCCCTTTTCAAAAGAATTCAGGGATTCTAAATTCCCTAAATTCTTCAGGCGGTCGCTGATTATAACCCGATTCTCTTTAGTCAAGGCAAAGGTATTCTTTAAATGGGCTCCGCAGGCAAGAATTTCATGGTTAAAAATAAGCCCCGTTAGACCCTTCCTTAATAAGGAATAAGAAGGTCTATCCTTTAGGATTAGACCCTTCCTTAAGACCCTTCCTTTAAAGGGAATGGAAAGGTCTATCCCTTTGGGTAAAAGGGAATGGGAAGGTCTATCCTTTAGGATTAGAGAATTCTCTCCCGCCCCGTTAGAAATTTTATTTCTAACGAGGATAACGGTTTCTGTTGACGGTGACATTAAACCAGCGTTGGTAGTTTTCTTTTTCTTCATTTCCAATAGCCCCTAAGCCGCTCCTAACTTATGCATTCTAATAAACCTTCCTCTATTTTATTTAGCGCCTGGATAACTGGCTCGGATAATCCCGTGTTCATCTTTATCGCTTCTGGCTGAACACCCAGCATATAGATATTGGCTTTAGTTTCTTTTTCTAAATAGTCAATAAACATATTCGGCGAGAGATCATGTGTAGTAAGACCGCATTTAGCAATATCTTCTTTTTTTAAGATTTCATAATCCCCCGGATTCTTGCCTAAATGGAGGGCATCAACGATTAAAATAGTATCCGGTTTTTCCTTTATGATCTTTCCTGCATAATTCTCCGGGGTAGTCCCGGCATCAAAACATACGAACTCCATCTTGCCTTTTAACTTTATACCTCCCCGAAGACGCGAAGTTAACCTTTCAATAAATACAGAACCCAGACCGTCGTCTCCCCGCAGAATATTGCCAATACCAACAATAATCACCTTTCCTTTTAATATATTTTTAAAGCTAGAGGGATGCATCTTGCTTGGTCGTAAGAGTAGTTTCCCTTCTACAACGGGCACAGAGAATCTTCACTCTATCAGAGCGTCCCTGGTCTTTTAACGCAGAGATGATATTCTCATCGATTATTCCCAGGCTTTTAAGACGGGATAAATAAAGGGTGGGATTGGAATAGGCGAGTTCTCCTAATTTTTGCGATATCCACTTGAAGTGGTCTCGACAGGCTATTAGCGAACCACATATTTCACATAATTGAAGTTCCTTTTTAATTGTCTCAAAAGAGTCTTCTTTTCGATCAAAAAATGAAAGCTCCCAATCGTTGGATAACTTGATTCCTTCGCCGTCAGCAATACATGCTGCCTGGCATTGTCCACAGAATATGCAGGTATCTGTATAATGAATCATTATTCTCTGGGCGTCGCCTTCTTTACCGTTAACTATATCCTTATGCGCAATCGCCCCTGCTGGACAGATTTCCTCACAAGCAAGACAACCAACGCATTTCTGATCATCAAACTTAGGTTGTCCTCTAAAATTCGGGTGAGGCTTATGGGGCTGCTTAGGAAATTTAGATGTATAAGGCCCCTTGATTACTGCCTTTATCGCCTCTAATAGCTCTCTAATTTTTGGAAGCTTCATATTTTAACTTAAACCTTTGTTTTCAGGATTAAGAATTAAGACGCTCGCTTCTTCGTTCGCTATCCTTTCTTAGGCCTCTCCTTCTTTATCCTCAGCATACCTATCCACCACGCTACCTTCGCAAAGCTTTACTCCGCTCCTATGCGCTCCCCTGGATACAGCATGTGCGGCTACAGGAGAAGTAAGTATTAGAAATATTATACACAACAGCGACTTCATTCCTGCAGCAGTAAATCCAACGATGAGAAATGTTCCAAAAAGAATACTACAAGTACCCAAGGTAACACATTTTGTCGCTGCTTGCAGGCGGTTATATACATCGGGAAGGCGCACAAGACCTAAACATCCAAAAA
>JADHWR010000062.1 GCA_016783355.1 Candidatus Omnitrophota bacterium
AGAAGACCACGGCCTAAAGGCCTTAGGATGAATGCGAAGAAAGAGCTCACTCGGCGGGATGTCACTGGATGGGGGAAGCTATTGCTGTCGGCGGGATAAATAAAGGTACCACGGGCATGCCCGTGGGGTTGTTTTCCATAAAAATTGGTCAATCTATTCTAATTTGCGATATGCTATCTATATCCAATTTTTATGCTGAAGGGAGTTTCTGATGATAAAATGTGAAAAGGCGCTGTCTATTGTAATTAATTCCATAAAGGGCTTAGGTTCGGAAGGGGTCGATGTGTCATCCAGCTTGCATAGGATATTAGCGCAAGATATATATGCCCAATGTGATGTTCCGCCATTTAATAACTCGGCAATGGATGGATATGCGTTGAAATCTACTGATGTTAAAGGTGCCAGTTACAGATTTCCTGCAATTTTGAAGGTGATAGACGATGTGCGTGCGGGATATGTTTCAAAGAAGAGATTGAAAAAAAAGCAAGCGATGAGAGTGATGACCGGCGCGCCAATTCCTAGCGGTACGGATTCAGTAGTAATGGTAGAGTTCACCCAGAGGCTTAAAACTGGCGAGGGAGAATTCGTAAAGGTTTTTAAAACCACAGAGGATGAAGAAAATATTCGCCTCAAAGGCGAAGATGTGAAGAAAGGGCAGGGGGTTTTAACGAAAGGGAGTTTAATCAGACCTCAGGAAATGGGCATGCTCGCCTCAATGGGAATCAATCGTTTGGAAGTTGCAAAAAAACTCAGGATCGGAATTTTGGTTACAGGGGATGAATTAGTGAAAATGGGCCAGCGGCTTAGTCGGGGTAAAATAAGGAATAGCAACACTTACTCTCTAACCGGACAGGTTTTAGCAGTTGGGGCAACGCCGGTTAATCTGGGAATTGCCAGAGACAACAAGGCAGCGGTGAGGCAGAAGATAATTAACGGAATAAATAAAAATATAGATTTGTTTTTAGTCTCTGGCGGTGTATCCATGGGCGATTACGATTTAGTGAAAGATGTCTTGGCAGAATTGGGGTCAGAAATAAAAATCTGGAGAGTGGCGATAAGGCCGGGGAAGCCGTTGGTCTTCGGTTATATAAAAGGCATACCGGTATTCGGGTTGCCGGGGAATCCTGTTTCCAGTATGGTTGTGTTCGAGGAGTTCGTGCGACCTGCGATTTTGAAAATGTCTGGGGCAGGGACTCTCTTTCGTCCTGTAGCCACAGCTATTTTTGCACAATCATTCAAGAAGACAAAAGGGCTTAAATATTTCGTGCGCGTTAGAATAGAAAATAAAAATAATAAGTTTTACGCCTACCTGACCGGACCACAGGGTTCGGGGATATTAAAATCGCTTGTTTTGGCAGATGCGATAATGGTTGTGCCGGAAGAAATCAGCGAGCTCAAGAAGGGCCAAAGAGTATGTATCCAGTTGTTAACCGACAGGTTTTAACAGGCATTATTCTTGCCGGCGGAGAAGGCAGGAGAATGAATAATCCAGATAAAGGATTCTTAAAGATCAGGGGCATGCAGATCATAGAAAGATTAGTAAAGAGATTAAATCCGATTTTTAAAGAGATATTAATTGTTACTAATCGGCAAAATCTTTTTAATTGCTTAGGGGTAAGATTAGTAGGGGATATAATAAAAAATAAGGGCTCCCTGGCAGGAATTCATTCTGGCTTGGTAAATTCAAAAACATTTTACAATTTTGTTTTTGCTTGCGACATGCCATTTGTAAATAGCAAATTCGTTGAATACATGATGAAAAATATAGAAGATAATAATTGTGTTATACCAAAGTGGAAAAATAAAATTGAGCCGCTTCACGCGATCTATTCCAAGGGATGCATTAAGCTGATAGAAAAGCATCTTGGGGAAGGAAGGCTTAGGATAGCTAAGATTCTTCCTAAGGTCAAAGTAAAGTATATAACCGAAAAAGAGATAAAAAGATTTGATACAAAAGGCTCCTGCTTCACCAACATAAATACGATTGAGGATTACCAGACGCTAAAATGAGGCACGTTTTAACCGTCTGTCCATATTGCGGAACCGGCTGCGACCTATATCTTAAGGACAATGCCGTAGATGTAAAACCTGCTGCTCGGCAGGCGCAGAGAAAGGCAGACATAATTATTGATGTTAGTAAATAACTTTAATATCAAGATAGATTATCTACGCATATCCGTTACCGATAGATGTAATTTAAGGTGTATTTACTGTATGCCACCGGAAGGAATTATAAATAAACCACACGAGGAACTCTTAACCCTGGAAGAGATCGTAAGATTGGTTAGCATATTTACATCCTTAGGGATAAGCAAAATCCGCCTTACTGGCGGTGAGCCATTAGTAAGAAGAGGGATAGTTAATTTGGTTGAATCTTTAGCCAGTGTTGAGGGGATAGAAGAGGTTTTCCTGACCACGAACGGTACCCTTTTATCCTTCTATGCTGAAGGACTAAAAAAGGCAGGACTTAGAAGGATAAATATTAGCCTGGATACCCTGAAGGAAGACAAATTTAAAAAAATAACCCGAAGTAACTCTTTTCATAGAGTCTTAGAAGGAATAGATAAAGCAAAGGAAGTTGGCTTTTATCCCTTGAAATTAAATGTGGTTGTAATGAAGGGAATAAATGAAGATGAGATTATTGATTTTGTGGATTTTGCCCTTTCCCAGGGGATAACATTGAGGTTTATAGAATTTATGAAACTTAATTCCTTATGGAGGCAGGACTATTATATGCCCCTGGGAGAGGTAAGAAGAATCTGTGCCGCCCGATTTAGTTTAAGGATGATAGGCAAAACTGGTCCTGGCCCAGCTATTTATTATGAACTGGAGAAAGGCAGGGTTTTAGGATTTATAAAAACAAGCCAAGATAATTGCAAAAGATGCAACCGGCTGAGAATTACTTCAACTGGAGAATTGAAGGTTTGTCTGTATGAGGCTCAGGATTTTTGCTTAAGAGGGCTTTTGAGAAATGGGTTAATCGATGAGGAAATAAAGGAGATTATAAAGTCAAGGATAGAGATAAAGGAATATACAAGCTACAAGAATTGGAATTCTCCAGGAGTTTATATGAGTAGCCTAGGAGGTTAATAGGTTATCAGGGGATGAAAGATGAAGATGGTTGATGTCGGGCAGAAGATAATTTCAAAGAGAGAGGCAGTGGTCGAGGGTAGGGTTTGCCTTAAGCCCTCTATTATTCTTGCGATAAAGAATAAAAGAATACCCAAGGGGGATGTGTTAGAAGCAGCAAAACTGGCGGGTATCCTGGCGGCCAAGAAGACACCTTTTCTTATACCCTTATGCCACCCTATTCCTACAGAATATGTGAATATAGAATTTTCTCTGGGGAGGGAAGAGATAAAGATAAAGACAACGGTGAGGGCAAGAGCAAAGACGGGCGTTGAGATGGAGGCCTTTACTGCCACAGCTATCTCGGCCCTTACTATCTATGATATGTGTAAAGCCTTGGATAGAGAAATTACTATTTCAGGAATAAGGCTTCTTAAAAAAACAGGCGGCAAGGGCGGAAAATATATGAGTAATTTAGAGGTTAAGGGGTAAATTCAAAAATAAAAAATAAAATTCAGACATGGAAACAGGAAAAATAGTTGCCGTATCAATTTCTGAGAAGAAAGGGATAAAAAAGAGAAATGTGAGCTCAGTAGAGTTGAAGATAAATCTTGGCATAATTGGTGATGCGCACGCCGAAGGAGGTATTCGTCAGCTAAGTTTATTAGCTTTTGAATCTATAGATAAGATGAAGTCTAAGGGTTTGGATGTCGCTCCCGGTAATTTTGCCGAGAATATTACCACACTAGGTTTAGATTTATCAAGTTTAAAAATTGGCACTAAATTGAAAGCTGGCAGTGGCGTGTTATTGGAGATTTCTCAGATTGGTAAAGACTGCCACTCCAGGTGTAATATCTATTATCAGGCTGGCGACTGTATTATGCCTCGGGAGGGGATATTCGCCCGTGTTTTAGAGGGGGGGGTTATCAGTCCAGGAGATAAATTGGAGGTAATAAATTAATGGTGAAACCAGAAAATATAATTTACCGGGTAGCTGTATTGACCATAAGCGATAAATGCTCCAAAGGCCAAAGGAAAGATAAGAGTGGAAGGATTGTGCAAGATTTAGTAAAGCTTCTTCCCGGAGAGGTGATAAAATATGAGGTAATTCCCGATGAGCCAGCGATGATTAAAGAAAGACTTATTGATTATTCGGATAATCTCAAGGTAGATTTAATATTGACCAATGGGGGGACCGGTTTTGCTGCTCGTGACTTTACTCCTGAAGCGACTAAAGAGATTATCGAGAGAGAAGTCCCGGGGATACCAGAAGCAATGCGTACAGAATGTCTTAGATTAACCAAAAGGGCAATGCTTTCAAGGGGGGTGGCTGGTATTAGGGCTAGGACTTTAATTGTAAATCTTCCAGGAAGCTCCCGAGGTGCCAAGCAATCCTTAGAGGCAATATTGCAAGGCCTGCCACATGGTCTGGATATGATTGCCGGGAGGGAACACTGATATGGTTTTAGTGAATTTGTTTTTAGCCTTTTTAAGAATAGGATTGTTTGCAATCGGAGGCGCTTATTCTTTTTTGCCTCTCATAGAGAGGGAAGTTGTCCAGAAGTATAATTGGATAACAAAAGATGAATTTCTGGATGTGTTAGGATTAGTTAACATATTTCCTGGTGCTATTTCTATTAAATGCGCTACCTATACGGGGTATAAAATAGCGGGAATTCCCGGCGTTTTGGCAGCAAATCTGGGAAACTTCTTAGGGCCAGCGATTTTGATTATTGTTGCTTTGGGTCTCTTCACTAAATATAGGAACCTACCGAGTATTAAGCGGGCATTTGATATGATTCAACTCGCTGTTTTTGCTATGATTATTGCTGCTGCATTTCAGTTAATGAATATTAATCAATTGATACAATTAAGAAGTCTATCAATCATCATAATTTCTTTTATTTTGTTTACATATACAAAAATTCATCCCGCTTTGATTATTATCGGGGTGGGGATGTTGGGTGTAGTTTTGAAATAACGGGATATTATAGAATAAAAATGATGGAAGTACAAACAAAGAAGGGGGATTAGTTAGAATGGCAAAGATTGCAGCAGATATGACTAAGTTAATAGGAAATACTCCTTTGGTGAAACTGAACAGATTGAATTTGGGACTGGAGGCTACTGTTGTAGCTAAATTAGAATCTTTCAATCCACTTTCCAATATTAAAGATAGGATCGGCGTGAGTATGATTGAGGCCGCCGAGAGGGAAGGGCTGATTAAGGAAGATACAATTATTCTTGAGCCTACCAGTGGCAATACAGGTATTGCTTTGGCTTTTGTTTGCGCCGCTAAGGGGTATAAACTTGTCCTTACTATGCCGGATACAATGAGTCTTGAACGTAGAAGCTTGCTTAAGGCCTTTGGCGCGGAGTTAATCCTTACCCCAGGCAGTGAGGGCATGAAGGGTGCGGTGAAGAAGGCAGAGCAATTGGCAGAAGTCGACTCTCGCTATTTTGTTCCTCAGCAATTCAAAAATCCGGCTAACCCCCAGATTCATCGCAAGACCACTGCCGAAGAAATCTGGAAAGATACCGATGGGGAAGTTGATATTTTAGTGGCGGGAGTAGGCACGGGGGGAACAATTATCGGGGTGGCTGAGGTAATTAAAGAAAGAAAGCCCACATTCAAAGCAATTGCTGTTGAACCCAAGGATTCACCGGTCCTTTCTGGCGGAAAACCCGGGTCGCATAAGATTCAAGGTATTGGTGCAGGGTTTGTACCCGATGTTTTAAGGATGGATTTAGTGGATGAGGTTATTCGAGTAAGTAATGAAGATGCCTGTGAGATTGCTAGAAGATTGGCTAGACAAGAGGGGATATTTGCGGGTATTTCCTCTGGTGCCGCTGTTTGGGCAGCAATCGAGATAGGTAAAAGAAAAGAGAATAAGAAAAAACTTATTGTTGTCGTCTTGCCGGATACAGGAGAAAGATATCTTTCTACAGAGTTGTTTAGGTGATGTGTTTATGGAAAGCCAGGTGGTGGTGATGTTATGGATTATGTGCCAGCCCCTAAAGGGCAATTTAGGAAGATTAACAGGTCAATTTTAAAATACTTAAAAGTTAAAGTTACTAGGGAGGTAGACTAATGAGTCAAAGGACAATTAAAGAGATAAATGAGAAGATTAAGAAAGGTAATGTTGTGGTAGTAACTGCAGAAGAGATTATTGACATTGTTGATAAAAAGGGAGTTAAGCAAGCTACCCAAGAAGTGGATGTGGTTACTACAGCCACCTTTGGACCAATGTGTTCATCGGGCGCATATTTCAATATTGGGCATACCCGGCCGAAGATAAAACTCGGGGGAGGTAGGGCTTATTTAAATGATGTGCCGGTGTATACCGGTTTTGCTGCTGTAGATGTTTGTATCGGAGCAACGGCCACACCTGATGACGACCCAAGGAATAAGATTTTTCCTGGAGAGTTCAAATACGGTGGCGGTCATGTGATTGAGGAGTTGGTGGCAGGTAAAGATATACAGCTAGTTGCTACTGCTTATGGTACTGACTGCTATCCTCGCAAGAAACTAGAGACTTGGATAAACATCAAAGACCTGAATGAAGCTGTACTTTTCAATCCGCGCAATGTTTATCAAAACTATAATGTTGCAGTGAATCTATCGGATAAGATTATCTATACCTATATGGGGACGCTGAAATCTAAATTAGGCAGTGCTAACTATTGTAGTGCGGGTCAGCTTTCACCGCTTTTGAATGACCCATATTATAAGACGATCGGTATCGGCACGAGGATCTTCTTAGGGGGTGGGACGGG
>JADHWR010000009.1 GCA_016783355.1 Candidatus Omnitrophota bacterium
CAATGCCGATTGTGGGAATTTTTAATCTTTGAGTAATTATCTGGGCGATCTTAGCCGGAACACATTCCAGGACAATCGAAAAACAGCCTATTTTTTCTAATTTCTCTGCCTGCCAGATTAATTCTTTCGCTACTTCTGCATCCTTGCCTTGCACCTTAAACCCACCGAGCTTGTCTGCAGTTTGCGGTGTCAGGCCAATATGCCCCATTACCGCTATTCCACTATTCAAAATTGCTTGTGTTGTTTCTAAGCAGCGCTCGAACCACTCTAATTTTATTGCATCGCAGCCTGCCTCCTCAATAAACTGCCTTGCATTTCTGAGCGGATCGGCACTAGATAATTGATATGCTTCATAAGGCATGTCACCAACCAAAAGAGCTCTTTTGACGGCGCGCCTCACTGCTTTAGTATGAGTGAGCATCTCCTGCATCCCTACTTGTGTTGTTGACTCTAACCCCAAAACAACATTGGCTAAGGAATCCCCTACCAAAACAATGTCTATGCCTGCCCTATCAACCAAACGGGCAAACGGATAACCATAAGCAGTAAGTCCGGTAATCTTACGTTTACCCTTCATGCTTAAAATATCCCTAATGGTAATTCTATCTTTTTCCATTTTGAATTAAAAGTTATTTTATTATTTTAACAAGATAAGCTTAATCTGTCAAGGAAGGCTATGTTTGGAACCGCTATCGTATTATTATTGCCCTCTTAGAGACCTTATTATTTGGAGGGTGTCTCTAACTGGCTCAATCTGTTTTGTGACGCCGCTTGAAGCGTTAATATTCTGGGGGTAATAAAAATAAGCAGATCCTTTTTCTCAACCTCTTTGGCTTTATGCTTGAAAAAGAAACCAAGAATAGGTATGTCGCCTAAGAAAGGAATCTTCTGGATGGTGTCTGTAGTTTTGTTCTTGATTAAACCACCAATAACCAGAGTTTCCCCATCTTTAACCATAACTGTCGTTGAAGTAGTCTGTTTATAAATAATCGGCAGGTCTACGGTTAAACCCCCTGTACCACCACTCAAAGTCTTATCACCTAATTTCTCACTAACCTCAGGTTTAATACTTAAAGTTACATAACCCAATTTATTTATCTGTGGGGTAACATTTAAAGTTATTCCATATTTTTCCTGGCGATAATCAGTCATTACATAAGCGCTCTGCTCCTCATTGTAAGTCCATTGCGGTGTTGGATCTAAAGTCACCACCTCAATCCATGCTGGTTGATTATCCAGGGTTACAATGCGGGGATTGCAAAGCATCTCTGTGTTCACGTCTTTAAAGAGTGCCTCTAAAACCACAGCAGTGCTTGTAGCATCCAAGGTGCCTAATGTAAAAGGCTCCCTGTTACATCAGGAACTTTAGTAGGAGCAGGAATGTCTGTAAAGAGGAATTTCTCATTCGAATGCTTAGTAAAAGGAAAGCTGGTCGGACGAGCACTAGCACGAAGTGTTCCGCCAATTGTCCACTTTATACCTAAGTTATTGGTAGTAGTCAAATTTGTCTCAATTATTTTTGCCTCAATCAAAACCTGAGGCGTAACTTTATCAATATTCTTAATCATTCGGCCGATCTTAATCAAATTGGATTTAGTATCAGTAACAATCAAGGTGTTGGTGCGTGCTTCAAGAGTAATTTTACCTTTTTCAGAAATTAATTTTTCTATCGTTGCCCCTATTTCTTCTGCCTTAGCAAAATTCAAAGCGAATGCCTGAGTATCCAAAGGTTCTTTTGCGGCAGCTTCCTCCTGGGTTCTTCTTTGCTCAGTCAATTTTTCCAATGTGGAAACCATAATCACCTTATCGTCTAACCATTCATAACCAAAGTCATAAGTTCTCACAACCGTAGCTAGGGCCTTCTCCCAATGAATGTCCTTCAGTTTAATCGTAACTGTTCCCATTACCTCAGGTGTAGCCACAATATTAACGCCAGAGTTACGGGAAATAATCTCAAGCACCTTCCTTATATCAGCATCCTTAAAATCCAGGGTTACATTTTCACTGAGTGCTAACGCTCCTGTCTCAGGCGCCTCTGTCTCTATTCCTTGAGCAAATGAGAAAGTGCAAAATGCAAATATTAAAATGCAAAAACCCAAAGAGCGTAAAGTGTAAAGCGAAAAGCGTAAAATTAAAGTGTAAGGTTTAAAGTTTTTCTTAACAAAGTTTTGAGTTTTAAGTTTTAGTTTTGCACTTTGCGCTTTGAGCTTTGCGCTAAAATATGTCATTTTGATATTTGATATTTGATATTTCATTGCTCCTCCTCTTCTAAAACACATTCTATGGGCTTATTATCCTTCAGGAGTATTACTTTATCTTCCTTTATTTTAAAAACAGCAAAGCCCTGGATATAATCACCCACACTGACCACTTCGTCATTAATTATAGCATAGGAGTATCCGTCCTGGTCATAAAAAATGCCCTCTAAAACTATTTTTGTCTCTGACCCAAGAGGCTCTAAATTGAGAAGTCGCCCATCAGGTGTCACCAGAGCAATAAATGGATCGCGCCTACCCTTATCATCATAGCTAATTTTATCTTGGGCGAAACAAGTCCAAAATGCGAATATCAGATAAAATGCAAAAATCAAAGTGCCAAGTCCCAAAAAGCATAAAGTGCAAAGTTTAAAATTTTTCTTAAGAAAGTTTTGTTGATATTTATTTACTAACATATGTTTTTAACTTTAGCCTTATCTTATGCTCAAATGGGTCTTTATTATTGCGCTCTATATCCAGTGTCCCAATCTCCAAGAATATAGAATGATTTTCCAGTGCCGCTAAAAATCTGCCCAGCTGATGGTATCCGGCAGACACCTCCAGGTCAATTAGGGTTTTTGCTACGGGTAACTTGCGCACAGGTTTCATTTGAAATATCTTTACTTCTTCCTCGTTAGCTAAGCGGGAAACCTCTTCAATCACCCAAGCTATCTGATCAGATGACGCTATCTTTTTAACCTCAGTATCCATAAAGCCAGTTTCTTGTCTTTGCATCTTGATTAAATCTGAATTAAGATTTTTTAGGTCTTTCCTTAATCTTGCGATCTTAGGATTAATTGCCCCGAGTGCGCGCATTTGCGGCCTTAAACCAAAAAAGAAATCCAAACATAAGACTACCAAAATAACAAAAATCGTCAGAAGCAGTTTATTTCTATCCTCTGTTATTTTAGTTAGTATGTCTTTGCGATTTATCTTTTTACTTATTTTGGTTAGGAACTCCTGGGGGTGAATTTTTATCATTTTAAATCGCCTTCCAAAACAAAATCCATTATCGAAAAACCACCGAGTGTGCGCATACTTATATGCCCCAATTCAAGGCGAATAAAGTCCTTAAAAAAGATTTTATCTTTTTTAAGGCGGCCTAAAAAGAGATTGAGCAAGCGCATCTGGTCTTTCTTCAAAGATACTACCGAGCCCTCAAGGTAAAACCCCTTCTCTTTTAAACTTAGATGATTAAACCAGATGCCCCTGGGTAAAGCACAAGCTAATACCTGCATTTTATCTGAGATAGCTATTCTTTGGGCAAGCAATTTATTCACCTGCTCCGTCTCCTGGCTGCTAATCTTGTATTGCTTCTTCCACTCATCCACTTTTTGACGCTGCGAACTAAGTTGTTCCCATTTTTTATTCATTGATTTATATTGTAGTGTCTTAAATAGAAGCAACCCCCCTAAATATAAATGAATAATAATCAGCAGGCCAAAGGCTACTGGCAAAATACACAAGAACAGCTGCAAGAGAAAAATTTGTCTCTCTTTCTTTTGCTTTAGATCTTCTGGTAATAGATTTATCTCGATCATCTTTAACGCAGAGCCAGACCAACAGCCACAGCAAACTGAGCCGAATTCTTTCGGAGATTTATTTCATCTAAGCCCGGGGCAAAATCAAAATTACAAAAAGGATCCCATTGCTTTATCTGAATACCCAAAAGATTCTTTAAATTACTGGTTAGTTCAGAAATTAAGTTGCCTACGCCACTTAAAAAAATCTTATTTATAACTGTTGTACTTCTCGTCTCATAATAATCGAATGATTTTCTAATCTCGCCTACAAAATTAGCGATGGCTACCTCCCGCGAGGCTTCCTTAGTAGTAAAATCTTCACCCGCAACATCAATTTCTCGGCTGAAATGAGGAATACCATTCTCTAAAATATTAATATTAGTTACTGAGGCTCCAATATTAAGTAAAGCCAGGGCACCAGAGGAAACATCCTTTTGTTGATGGATATAATTAAAGGCATTAATCAAAGCCAATGAATCAATATCTAAGATATTAACCTTAATGCCTGCTTCCTGACATAACCTTAGGCGCTCGTTAATAAAATCCTTCTTAGCAGCAGCAAGCATTACCAGCATTTGATTATCAGGTAAATCTTTAAGGATTACTCCATCAAGATTTACTTCCTCTGCTGAAAAGGGCAAATGAGATGCTGCCTCATACTTTAGAGAATTTCTGAACTCGCTCTCATTCATTTTTGCCATCGCCACATATCTCACTATTACATTTGGACCACAGATACCCAGATTGACCCCATCGGAAAGGTCTAAGCCCTTAATTAGTGCACTCAAATTTAAGTCTTGGGAGGGCAGCTCAATAATTCTGGCATCTTTAATCATATAGCTATTCTTTTGTGACTCTAAGACAAGAATCTTTAATAAGGAAACATCCCAATCTAAGCCAATGCTGGTTTTATTGTCTTGCCTTAGTTTAAAAAAACGAGTTCTTAAATTAGTTATTAGAGCATTTAAATCCATAGTCTTTATTAAGAATTTACCTTTTTATAACTCTTGCCAGGTGCCAGGGACTATGCCCCAGTGGCTTGAAACAGATGATAATATGCTGCCTGGGTCATATTCAATGGTGGCATTCTTTATATCAATGCTAGGTTTTTTCTTGCGTTTTTTCCCTTTTTCAATGATATTACCGCTTAAAACAGCGCCTCTTATGAAAATATCACTATCATTGGTGCCGTGGCGGCGATGATGTTTTTTGTCATCAATCTTTAAATCATCTAAAACCAAAATGACACCATCAAATAAGAAATCGTAATCCTTTGTATCCTTTATCTTCAAATCCCCGACAACTACTATAATTCCACTGACTTTCTCAGTAGTCCCTTCCAGCTTCACACGTATTTCATTCTTAGGATTTACCTCATCGTCATCTAAAGGTTCTCCTTTCCTGGCATCAAAGAAAAATACACCCTCAGATATTTTTGTCCCATCGTCTAACTCTAAAGGTAGAGTGTATTTGCCCTTCTTATTATAAGGATTATTGTATTCATCATCACCCTCAGCCGAGAAATAAGTGCCATTTGCTTTAGCTGTTTCCCTTAAGGCATTGACATCAAAAGTATCCCATATCCCGTCCAGCAAGCCCTCAGGCACATCTTGATTTTCTAATATGGGTGGATTGCCCTCTATGCGCCCCTCTCCTTCCCTTTTCACCTTTACATCCCCGCTGGCATAGATACCAGCAACTTCATCACCATCAATATAGGCATCATCTCTTTTATCAAACTTTACCTTTACCGCGCTGTTTGAATATACAGCTCCCGGAATTTTAGTCAGCCAGCTATTTTGGGCTTGAATCCGAATCTGCCTATCTACAGAAGAAACCGTGCCCTTACTGGTAATATTCTTAATTGAGCCATCGGTGGTAGTTATTTGAACTTGAAAACTCCCATTACCAAGGTTATTATTCGTATTGGCTTGGCTGATAAGCCAATCATTGTTACTTATTTGGTCTGGATTATTACTGATTACCCAAAGGGCCTTTTGAATACCTGCCTCAGCCAGCCAGAATGCCTTGTTTGAATCAACGTACCTCTGAGTAATATTACGTTCAGAGACGCTGCGTGAAATCAAACCTACTCCCAGTATAGTCAATACCCCAATAACCATATAGGAAAGTATAAGAGCGATGCCACGCTTATTCATTTCTCAGCCTCACCTGCTCTTTAAAAAAAAGGGTTAAATCCGGTCTCTGCGTTTTCCTTGCTCTAACCTGAATCTCTAAGAGGCTGCCATTAAGAGAAAAATTCAAGCTCTCAATATTGTTAGCTAAAATCCTCGTTGTACCAGCAGGATATTCACGGATAATCTGATTTTCTTGGGTGTCGTAATAATACTGAATGCCTCCCTCATTAGGCGTATTAAAAGTAATTTGGGAACTATCTTCAGAAATAACTATTTCTGAAGACGCACTTTCTCTTAGCTCTCTTACCATCCAATGCATAGCCTGGCGAGCATTTTGTTGCAAATCCAAAAGGCCCAGATCAGTATTATAGGTCATATTTCCGATATTTAAAACTCCGTATATTCCGGCAATAAGAAAACCTAAAATTGCGGTACTAACCAAAACCTCAAGCAGGCTAAACCCTCTAAACCCCGTTCGAAATAGCCCCGCCTTGGCGGGGCGTAAGTTAGTTCTAATGATAGTGATTTCGAACGGGGTAAATCCCTTCATTGATAATTCGTGATCAATGTTTGTAATTCTGTATATCTGTCTCTTCTGCCGCGATCCTTCCAATCAATCCTCACATAAATTCCTAAAGGATCTCCCCCGTCTTGACAAGAAGCAAGACAAGAGGTATCTGGAGGATTGAAACAACAAACAGACATATTTTCATTAGGTAAGTCCTGAAATTCAGTAAAATTCCCCCCGTCAATTTTATCTTTAATATCCTGAAGGCTATCCTCATTCCTTATCTCTTCCATTATATATTGAGCGTGAGCCACTGCAGTGGTAAGGTTGCGATTACCCTCATTTAAAAATAAACAATTAACAAAAAGAGCAAGAAGTCCACAAAGCACAAAGGTTAGGATTGCCGCTGCTAAAAGTAGTTCGGTTAAAGTCAGGCTTTTTGGATATACCTTCTTCATTAATTACAATCCGCCTCGGCAAACACACCGCCAGTTGTAATCGTATATATCTTTGAACCAGTCCAGCCACAGGATTGAGGTTCTGCGCTACATATGTAGCTGCTAACCCCTAAAGAGTCACAAGTATAGTTATAACCCTGAATAGGAGAATCAGCAATGTAATTCTGATTAAGGTAAGGGGGTTTTATTGTCGCAAGAACTGAGATATCGGTAGGATAGCCTTGCGCACTCTCTGCCGCATAGGTCTCCAGTGCTGTAGATATTGTCTTTAAAGTTGCCTTGGCATTGCTTTCGTTGGCAACCATCCTTGCGCGTAACAATTGTGGTATAGCAATTACCGCCAATAAGGCAACTATTGAAACAGTAACCATTATTTCAACCAGGGTAAACCCCGTTCGAAGTAAGGCGCCAGGGGCGACTGCCCCGCCAAATTCCGTGGCGGGGACTTCGAACGGGGTAAACGCCCACACCAATTTGTTTTTAAATTTCATAGGGCTCTTATCTGCGGTTTGGCCTTATTAAAAACCCCGCACCTAAATTAAAGGCGCGGGGCTTAAGTCAACTTCGCAAGAATACCACTATAAATTATTCACAATCTGCCGAACTCAAAACTGCACCGGTCTTGATTGTATAAACTTTCGTACCTGTTGTGCCACAGTTTGATGGTGTGGCTGTGCAGGAATAGCCTGTAATTTTCAGCGTGCCACAGGCATAGGCGTATCCATGTCTTGCGGCAGCAGTATAGTCTTCATTAAGATACGCAGGCTTTGCTTTTGTTAAATCTGTCATCGCTGTCGGGTAATTCCCATTGTTTGCTGCGGCATAGCTCTCACAAGCAGTTGAAATCGTCTTTAAAGTTGCCTGAGCATTGCTTTCGTTGGCATTTACCCTTGCCCTGAGCAAATTAGGTATAGCAATTGCAGCTAACAGAGCAACAATCGCGACGACAATCATAATTTCAACTAACGTAAAACCTTTCCTCATCTTATCATACCTCCTTTCCAATGGCTGATTAAGGCTCATCTTACGCATAAGTTCGCGCTGCGTTAAACCTTGAACTTAATCCGTGTAACTCGCCTTGCCTTTTTGTTTTTCCCGCTTGTCTTTCCCGCCAAAAAGCGGGATTCCGCTAAGACGGGATAAACTTATGTTTTTATATCACCTTCCTTCGCGGTTGTCAAGTAAAAATAAAACATATCCCCCCCATTTCCTCATTTTGAAACCTGTGCAAATTGGGTACAGAGATGGTTGTTATTGGGTGACTAACTGGGTTATCTGGAATATCGGCAAAAACAATGCAATTACAATCCCTCCAATAACAATACCTAAAAAGGCAATAACTAACGGCTCAATCATACTGGTTAAACCCGCTACAGCTGCATCCACCTGCTCATCATAAAAATCAGCAATCTTGGTAAGCATTGTTTCTAATTTTCCAGTCTGCTCGCCTACACCAATCATTGCCGTAACCATTGGAGGAAATACCCTGCTTCTGGCTAAAGGTTGGGCAATCGGCTCACCTTCGCGCACTGAATGTATGGAATCATTTATTGCTTCCTCGACCACCTTATTGCCAGAGGTCTTCGCCACAATACTCAAGGCATCAAGTATCGAAACTCCGCTCTTGACCAAAGATGAAAGGGTTCGTGCGAATTTAGCTACAGCTACCTTGCGAAAAAGTAAACCCAAAATGGGAGCTTTGAGCTTAACCTGATCAAGGTTATATCTTCCTTTCTCAGTATTAATGTACCGCTTAAGAAAAAAACCCAGAGTTCCAAGACCAATTACTACAAAGATAAAAAATCTTTTTAATAAATCACTAACAGTAATAAGCATGCGGGTAAGTAAGGGAAGGCTTCCGCCTAATATATCGAAAATACCCTTGAATGTCGGTACAACCTTAAGCAACAAAACAGAGGTAATCAAAATTGCCACCGTGATTACTACTGTTGGATATGCAAGGCTTGACTTGACCTTACGCGTTAACGCTGCTGTCTTCTCTAAATAGGTAGCCACTCGCTCTAAAACATCATCCAACGTGCCTGAGGTCTCTCCTGCCCGCACCATATTGATAAAAAATGCAGAAAACACATGAGGATATCGAGTGATACTCTCGCAAAAACTCAAACCTGCTTCAATATCATGCCGAATCCCCCAAATCACATCTTTAAGATTTGGATTTTCTACCTGTTCAATCAACATCCCCAAGGCAGCAACCAATGGTATCCCCGAATCAATCAAAGTAGCTAATTGGCGAGAAAAAACAACCACGTCATCCATTTTTATTTTACCGCCACCCTGCTTCGCCATTGATTTCTTTTTAACTGATTTTATAGAAACAACGGCGAGCTCTTTCTGATGCAGCAACTGAACAACCTCATTCTCACTGGTCGCCTCAAGCATACCCCTTAGTGTGTGAGCAGCCTTATCTTTGGCTATATATTGATAAATAGACACTTTCTCCATTCACTCTTCAGTAGTAATGCGTATGACTTCATCGAGGGCAATTAAACCCTGCTTAGCCTTCAATAAAGCATCATCGCGCAGAGTCTTCATACCCTTCTTTTCTTTGGCATACTCTTTAATTTCCTCGAGAGAGCCCTTTTTGATAATTAACTGACGAATGTAATCATCAATCATTAATATTTCCAATATGGCTATCCTTCCAAAAAAACCAGTGTTATTGCAATAGCGGCAACCCCTTGCCTGATAAAGATTGGTACCCTCTTTAATCCCCAGGTCTCTTAAGACCTCGGGAGGTGCTTCATAAATCTGACGACACTTATTACACAGCCGCCGGCAGAGCCTCTGGGCACAGACCATAATTAAACTGGAGGCAATCAAAAATGGCTCAACTCCCATATCAATAAGACGGGTAATACTAGAGGCGGCATCATTGGTATGCAAGGTGGAAAGAATCAGCTGTCCAGTTAAAGCCGCTTTTATGGCAATATCTGCGGTCTCTGAATCACGAATTTCACCAACCATAATTATATCCGGACTTTGACGAAGAACAGAACGCAGGCCAAAAGCAAAATCAAGACCAATCTCGTGATGCGCCTGAACCTGGGTAATTCCCTCAATTTCGTATTCTACGGGGTCTTCGATAGTAATGGTGTTCTTTTCTGGCTTATTCAATTGATTCAAGATCGAATACAAAGTCGTGGATTTACCGCTGCCAGTTGGCCCAGTAACCAAAATCATTCCAAAAGGGTGAGTAACTGCTTTTTTAAATAAACGTAGTGGCTCAGCAGAAAAACCCAGTTTGCCCAAGCCCATTGACAGATTAGACTTATCCAACACGCGCAGGACAAATTTCTGACCGAAAGCAGTGGGAAGTGCAGAGACGCGAAAATCTATCTCCTTATTTTGCAGGCGTACCCTAAATCTACCATCTTGAGGCAGGCGGTTCTCAGTAATGTCCATATTAGAAATTATCTTTAAGCGCGCCAAAATGGCATTTTGATTCTCTTTTGGCAATCGAAGTATATCATGCAGATCTCCGTCAATACGATAGCGTATACGAAGACAATCCTCTTCGGGCTCTATATGAATATCAGAAGACCTTCGCCTCAGAGCCTGAATCAATATCAAATCAACGAGTTTAACAATCGGGGGTGTCTCATTTTCTTTAACTACGGCAGTTAATTCTCGCTCTTCGTCTATACGTGCCTCTTGGCTTGCCTCCTCTTGCAATGCGCCGGTAGAAATCTCACCTAAGACCTGTTCTAACTGTACTACATCCTGGTGATATTGACTGTCTACTGCTGTTTTAATCTCTTCTTCGGAACTTAAAACAATATCTATCTCAGAGCCGGTCAAGGTCTTTAAATCATCTAAAGCAAAAATGTTCAGCGGATCAGCCATGACGATGGTCAAGGTATTCCCTATGCGGGAAAGAGGAATAATTCCATATCGGCGACAGAACTGCTCAGGGACAAGTGCAATAACTTTTGGGTCAAACTTGTATTTAGCCAGGTGTAAAGAGGGTAAATACAAATGCTCGGATAAAATCGAAAGCAGCTCCTGTTCAGAGATAATCTTCTCCTTTAATAATAATTTTCTTAACGGCAAATCCTCTTTCTGCAACTGAATTAATTTATCCAATTTCTCCTTAGAAATGGATTTAGATTTAAGTAATACATCAGTCAGTTTCTCTTTTAAATTTAACATCTCTAATGAGTCCGCCAAAGTTCGTTGGCGGACGAATTGAACCCAGCACTAATTTTATATGTAAAATTAGTGCTGGGTCGTGGCCTCACTTATGCGCTCGTTACGCGCAAAACCTCCTCTAACGAGATTAAGCCTTCGTAGGCAAGATTGAGTGCATTTTGTCTTAAGGTCTTCATTCCCTCATTGCATGCTGTTTGTTCAATCTGATGTTCTTGTGCTTGGGATAAAATTAAATCTTTTATATTTGCCGAGGGGAATAAAACCTCAGCAATGCCCATTCTTCCTGAATAACCGGTATTGAAACAATGTCGGCATCCCTTCGGACGATAAAATAAAGGAGGCACAGTAATTGGAATCTGAAGGTTTTTGGCCACATCCTCAGGAAGCTTATAGCCTTCTTTACATTTAGGACAAAGCCGGCGAACTAATCTCTGCGCCAGCACACAAATCAAAGATGAGGTAATCAAATAGGGCTCAACGCCCATATTAATCAGACGCACAATCGAACCACTTGCAGTAGTAGTATGTAATGTAGAAAGAACCAAATGCCCTGTCAAAGCGCTTTTTATCGCAATATCCACGGTTTCAAAATCGCGTATCTCGCCAATCATAATTACATTCGGGTCCTGTCTTAAGATTGAGCGAAGCGCAAAAGGAAAGCTAAGACCTATATCCGGCTTTATGCTTACCTGATTTATCCCTTCAAGTTGAAACTCTACCGGATCTTCAACAGTAACTATATTCTTCTGGGGGATATCAACAAACTTTAGAATAGAATAAAGAGTAGTGGTCTTGCCTGAACCGGTTGGTCCGCAAACCAATATCATCCCATGAGGAAATCCAGCTGCCTTTTTTATTTTAGATATACTTGCTTGATCAAAACCTAATTTATCCACATCCAGGGTGGCTGTTGTCTTATCCAGCACTCTTACCGCCACTTTCTCCCCAAGGATCGAAGGCAATATAGACACACGAAAATCAATGTTTCGATCCTGAATTCTTGCCTTAAATCTTCCGTCCTGCGGTAAACGGTGTTCAGCAATGTCTAATTCTGATAAAACCTTTATTCTTGAAACAAGTAGGGGGTGCATAGATTTAGGAGATGGTTCTTGCTCGCGCAAAATACCATCAATACGAAAGCGGATCCTTAAACTTTCCGCAAGCGGCTCAATCAAAACATCTGATGCTTTTTTCTTTATCGCATCCTCTAAAATCAGATTCGTAATTCGTATAACCGGGCCTTGCCTGCTAGCATGTCCCAGTTCCCGATCAGTCGGCTGAACCTTCTTTTCCTCTTGAATTAATTCTATCTTGGATTCGCTAATCTCTTGAAGAAGCTCCTTAATTATCCCGCTCGTTGTATCCGGATAAAACTGGTCAATTGCCTCTGTTATCTGTTCGGCAATAGAGATAATTGGGTTTATCTTAAAACCAGTTAAATGGTGCAAGACATCAAGGCAGAAGATATTTAATGGGTCAGCCATAGCAATAGTGAGGGTATTACCCATTTGTGAAATAGGAATAACCTGATAACGACGGCAGATTTTCGCCGGAATAACATTTAGGGCTGCGGCCTCAATCTTAATTCTTTTAAGGTCAATCAGCGGCAAGTTAAGCCCCTCGCTCAAAGCAGAAACAAGGTCACTTTCTTTAACAAAGCCCGATTCGACAATGACACTACTTAACCTGCCTCCCTTACCTCTCTGTGTCTCTAAAGCCTGCTCTAACTGTTGGGGAGTAATAAGTTTATTTTTAATTAATATTTCGGTTAAGCGCTCTTTTAAGGGGAGCATCTTCCCTCGTTCCTTTCAGTTGCTTGGGAGTTTACTGTTAACTTTTATAATATTTGTCAATTGCCCCTCGGATATCGCTAGATGTGCTTACAAACACCTGAACATTAAGTCCGGTGAGTGCCTCAACATCTTCAATTGCCTCGTTATTAAGGGGATTAGACATTGCAATGCTTAAATTGTTGCCAAATTTATCGATGGGTATCAGCAGGTACTGCCTGGCAACACGCTCTGGAATAATCTTAATAATCTCGGGGTCTATCTCATAACTCTCTAAAGGTAGGTATGGAAAGCCGTATTGGCTGGTTAATGCTAAAGCAATATCTGTCTCTTTAACATAACCCAGGGCAACCAAAATCTCTCCGATTAAACCTCCTCCTTGTTCCTGAATCAGGAGGGCGCGTTCCAGCTGCCATTTACTGATCAAGCCTTTCTCAATAAGTAATATCCCAATCAGTCTATGCTGTCCTTTCTTCGCCAAGCCTTTTTGAATGATTAATGTCTGAGCAATATTTGTCTTTTTAACATAACCCAGGGCAACCAAAATCTCTCCGATTAAACCTCCCCTTTGTTCCTGAATCTCAAGGGCATGGTTTAGCTGTTCTTTGGTTATTAAACCTTTTTCAATAAGTAATTCCCCTAATTGCTTATCAGTAATCTTTCTTAATGGAGTAGTCATCCCTTAACTCGATTTCCACCTTCAGCTTTTGCTTGCAAAAGCTTATCCCTTGCCACCTTAATTAGCTCATCAGCGCTTACCCCATCAAGGGGATTCTCGCTTACTCCGCCAGAAACGCTCAATTTCTGGCGGGAATCGGAAATTTCGGCAAAATCAGCCTCTATTTTCTCTCGGATATCTTCGCTGACTTCCTCTGCCTGGCGTTTATTCCTTTCTGGCAGCACAACGGCAAATTCTGTATCGGAGAACCTGCCCACGCGCTCAATTTCACCAAGCCTGCTTTTTATTAACAGCGCGATTTTCTTTAATATCTTCTCACTGGCTAAACCGCCAAATCTCTTGCGATATTCCGCAAAGCCATCAATATCAAAAAGAGCCAAGGCGCAAGGCCGCTGACAAACAATCGCACGCCTGATTTCTTCTTGAAGGCGGGTAGATATATAAGAGGCATTATATAAACCGGTCAGGGTATCATTAATCTCTAACTTGTCTAAACGATACAATAAACGCTCATTCTCAACAGCAATGGCAATCTGTTTAGTGAAAAGTTCCAAAATCTCTATTTCGTCTTTATTATACAAAAGCTGCTTGCAGCTACCAATACCCAAGATACCCATAACCATACCTTGAAAATAAACCGGCAGGGCGAGCATACAGCTTAAGCCGAATTTCTCGTTGAATTCAAGGGCGGAATCCTTAAGCATTGGTCTCCTTTTATCCCAAATCAGAGGCTGATTGTTTCTTATCAAATTGACAAAAGGTCCTTTATTGTGCTCTATCCTCACTTTGAGAATCTGCTCTGCATTTATCCCATCAGCAGCCTCTACCTTTAATAAATCAGAATCCTCTTTTTTAAAAAGCAGATAAGATGTATCGGAGTTGCTAATAAACCGGCAGTTTGCTACACACGCATTAAATATCTCTTCTAATTTAGCTCCTTGAGATATCATGGAGCCTATCTGTAACAAACCAGAAAAGATAACCACGTGTCTCTGAATCTCACTATTAATCTCGGCAGTTGTTTTGCTATAATCTTTTATCTTATCCATATCATCACGAATGCGTTGAGTGATCTGATTTAATGCCATGGATAAACCGCCAATCTCATCCTCTGTTTCAATGTCTATTTTTCGGGCAGTATCCCCCTTGGCAATCAGCCTCGCTTCAGAACTTATTGTTACGAAATAGTCAACCATTTTCTTAATAATAAAAAAGCCAATTGACGAAATAAGTATACCCACTACAACAAGCACGGTCACGCTTGATTTCATACCAAATTGCGGAAGGATATAATTAGAAACAAGATAAAGCAGAATCAAAAGAGGCAAAACAGACATCAAATAAAAAGCGACTCTTAATTTATATCTTAGCGGTTGAGAACTTAAGGAAAATCGTTGTGCTTGATTAGTCATTTCTCTCCTCTTCAATGAGTCCGCCAAAGTTCGTTGGCGGACGAATTGATCCCGCCGAATGCTCTAAAATTATCAAAGAGAATTTTAGAGCATCTTATGAGGCGGGATATGTACATTATTATAGTAATCTCTATGATACTTTGCATCTTATGCTTTACTATACATTTAATCTTTATTTTTGTCAATCCCACGCTTTCTCTCTTTAAGGCTTAGTTTTGTAGTCAATAATTGCCTCGGCATTAAAGCTATCTACTAAAACTTGTGCTTCTTTTAATCCTTTAACAAATATTACGGTAGCCAAGGCATCAGCAGTCAAGCAATGATCAGTAATTACTGTTACTGAACGGATCTCGGATTCTACAGGCATTCCTGTTTTGGGATTTAAGATGTGACAAAAGCGCCTCTTTCCAATAGAGAAATACTGCTCATCGCCGCCCGAGGTTGCCACTGCCTTATCCTTTAATTTCAATAAGGTATCTGTGTTTCTTATCTTTACCCTCCAGGGCTTTCCAAACCTATCTCCCAGACAATAGATGTCACCACCGGCATTAATTAATGCGTTAACAATCCCTGCTTCCTTTAATTTTTTTATTGCGCAATCCACAGCAAAACCCTTCGCAATTGCTCCTAAATCTATCTCCATCCCATCAACCCGAAATTTAATTATATTTTCATTAATCTCAACCTTCTCGAGGCCCACCCTCTCGAGAGTCTCCTTAATTTCTGCCTCTTCGGGAACATGAAAATTCCTGCTCAAAAAACCCCATAATTCAACCAATGGCGCAACTGTAATATCAAATGCGCCATCGGTTGTCTGCCAGAATTGCGCTGCCTTCTTAATCACATAAAGTGTCTCTTCGCTTACGGTGAGTTTACCCTGCTTATTTAATCTTGCGATTTCACTTTCTTCTTTATGAATACTTAATAAATTTTCGATGCGCCGCATCTCGGCAAAAACAATCTTTGCTGTCTCCTTCTCCGGAGAAATTACCTCAACAACAGTTCCCATCATCAACTGACTATCTTTATAGAGAGTCTGTTGACTACAGCCGCATAAAAATGCAAAAATCAAAATGCAAAAACCTAAAGAGCGAAAAGCGAAAAGCGTAAAGCGTAAGACTAAAGTGTAAAGTTTAAAGTTCTTTGCGCTACAATGTGTCATTTTGACCTTTGGATTTTATATTATTTTTTAATTGTCTTTAATAATTTTTCAACAGGTACGGTATTGAGAATGTCTTTTTTTGAAAGCCAGGCTCGCCGGGCAACAGAAATACCAAAACAAGCTGTCTTTAGACCTTCGTTACCATGGGCATCTGAGCCAATACACAAACAAAGGCCGTGTTGTTTTGCCATCATTGCATTTACGTCATTGAGGTCAAGCCGATATGGGTGAGAATTTATCTCAAAGATTATATTGTTTTTACGGGCGGCCTTAAATACTCTTTCCAGGTCTACATCGTAAGCGGCTCGGCTGCCCCAAAGCCTTCCCGTAGGATGAGAAATAATATGAACGTAGGGATTTTGACAGGCAGAGATTAGCCGTTTGGTAAGTCTCTCCCTTGATTGTTTGAAACCTGTGTGAATCGCGGCAATAACAATATCAAATTCTTTTAATACCTGCTCCGGGTAATCAAGCCGGCCATCCGAATCTATATCTACCTCACTGCCAAAGAGAACACGAAAATTCTTCAATTTTCGATTTATCTTTTCTATTTCTTTCCTTTTCTTCCTCAGGTCAGCAATGCTGAGGCCCCGTGCTATTTTAAGGCTCTGTGAATGGTCAGTAATAGCGATGTAATCGTATTTCAAAATTTTCGCTGCACGAACAATCTCCTCGATTGTATTTGTCCCATCCGACCATCTGGAATGAATATGCAAATCTCCCTTTATATCAGAAAGTGTAACTAAATCCGGGAGCTGACCTTTCAGGGCTGCTTCTATCTCTCCCCTGTCTTCACGTAATTCTGGATCTATAAATGACATCTTCAGAAATTTAAAAATCTCCTCCTCGCTTTTTCCGGCAAGATATTTATCTCTTTCATCGAAAACACCGTATTCATTAATCTTTAATTTGTGCCTCTGGGCATACTGCCTTAGTCTAATATTGAACTCTTTTGAGCCGGTAAAATATAAAAGTGCTGCACCAAAGCATTTATTCTCTACTACACGGCAGTCTACCTGGACATCGTTTTCTGTCAAAACTGAGGATTTGGTTAGGCCTTGAGCATTAATCCTCTTCACCGAAGGCAGATGCACAAATTCTTCCATAATCTTGGCTGGCTTTTGCGAAGCAACAAGGATATCAATATCACGGACTGTCTCCTTTTGCCTGCGCAGACTCCCCGCAGGACTTACTTTTTTTGTATAAACTAACTTCTTTAACGCTGTAATGAATTCATCTGCTGTTTGCAGGGCAATTGTTAAAGGCATGCGTTCTTTGCCTCTTTTGAGTAATTGAAGACCCTCCTTGATATTCTCAACAGTTTTATCTTTTATGCCAAAGATTCCTTTCAGTTTATCTTGGGCAATAGCCGCTTCTAAATCCTGGATATCTTTTATGCCTAATTCTTCATAAAAAAGCTTTACCTTCTTTGCTCCAAGAGAAGGGATATCCAATAACTCAAGTAATCCTGCAGGAATTGTTTTCTTTAAATCCTCGTAAAACCGAAGGGCTCCCGTCTCTACAATCTCCGTAATTTTCCTTGATAAATCCTTGCCAATACCGTTAATTTCAGAAAGCCGGCCTTCCTCAATTAACTTCGTAATGCCCTCTGTTAATCCGTTGATATTTATTGCTGCTCTTTCATAGGCGCGGATACGAAAGGGATTATCGCCTTTAATCTCTAAAATCTTGGCGATATTACTGAAGATTTGCGCTACCTTGGGATTATCCATGCGCGCCTTCCCTTAATCTTAAGCCTTCCTTGAGAAAACAGTTTTATTGCTTCGGGATAGAGTTTATGCTCCAGTCGATGAATTCTTGCCTCTAAAGATTCTTCTGTGTCGGTCGCTTTTACCTTAATTGCGCCTTGAAGTATTATGGGGCCGTGGTCAATTTTCTGATCAACAAAATGGATGGTCACTCCCGTAATCTTCACGCCATAGCTAAAGGCATCTGCTATGGCGTGGGCTCCTTTAAAGGAAGGAAGGATTGCCGGATGGACATTAAGAATTCTATTTCTAAAGCGCTTGATAAAACGAGCGCTTAAGATGCGCATAAAACCAGCAAGGACAATTAACTTAATATTGTTCTTTTCTAAAGCGCGGATAATCTTATTCTCAAATTCTTTGCGCGAACCAAATTCCTCTCGCAGAATTAAAGCAATTTTAATCCTTGCCCTCTCTGCCCTTTTGATAACATAAGCCCTGGGATTATCACAAACAAGAAGCCGGATATCTGCGGGAATCCTGCCTTTCTTTATCTGCCTAACTATGGCAGAAAAATTCGTCCCTTGGCCTGAGGCAAAAATGGCTATATTCATTTTACTTTAACTGCTTCTCAACAATCTCTCCGACAATAGGCAATTTATACATCTCTCCCTGATAAGCCTTGAGCATCAATATTAACCAAAGAATTATGCCCAATATCGTAATCAAGGGCGTGATTATCCAGCCCATAACAGGAATAAATCCAATCATCATTACTATTACTGTCAGAGCCACAAATGTAATTACACTTTGTAAAGCATGGAATCTGACAAACTTATTGTCTTTTTCTACAATCAAAAAGACTATTCCCGATATCCAGCCGAGAGCATAGCATAAAAGCCCGGCTAAATTCTCTTTTAAACCCGTATTTGTTTCTGCCATCTCTACACCTCCTCATTTTTTCATTCCCAAAATATTGGCAATTTCCGCCTTTTTCTTTCTGCTGCTTGCCCGGCAAGCATCCAAAGAAATCTCATCTTTAATTAAGGCACGGGCAAACTCTTTGCAGCCTGGCTTGCCGCAGACACCGCAATTTACACCAGGCAAAAGAGCGATAATTTTCTCCACCCGCGGATCAACATCAAGACTAAACTTCTTTGATGCAACCGCCAGAAGCAGCCCAAAGAGAAGTCCAAGACTACCAACAACTAAGCCTGCAGTGAGAATCTTCATCATTAGAACACAAACCCCTTGAAGCCCATAAAGGCAAGGCTCATCAATGAAGCAATAATAAATGCAACAGGGATCCCCCTTAAGCTCTTTGGTGTGTTGTTCAACTCCAGGCGTTCTCTTATGCCTGACATAAGGATTAATGCCAAGGCAAAACCAACCCCGGCAAAAAAGGATTGCAAGAGACTAAGCATAAAACTTGCATAAACCGGCCTGCCATTAACAAAAAATGAATTAATATTTAAAACCGTAACACCCAAAACCGCACAGTTAGTTGTAATCAATGGAAGATATATCCCCAAAGCGCGCTGAATAAGCGGAGACTTTTTGGCAATCACCATCTCCACAAATTGCACAAAGGTAGCAATAACCAGAATAAAGGTAATCGTACGCAGATACATCAGGTTAAAGGGAATAAGGAGAAAGCGATAAACGAGCCAGGTTAAAGCTGTCGAAAGTGTCATCACAAAAATTACAGCAATTCCCATACCAGCGGCAATCTTGGTTTGCTTAGAGACCCCTAAAAACGGACAAAGCCCCAAGAATTTGGAAAGAACAAAGTTGTTCACAAAAACCATGCTGACAATTATTGACAAAACCGCTGCAAAACTCATTTTTCCTTCTTCATTAAATTTAAACCGCCCATCAAAAAACCGAGGGTAAGTAAGGCTCCCGGAGGAAGCAGCATGACAAGAATCCCGCATCTTCCTAAGACCTGGCGAATAAGCGCAACACAAGATATCGCCAATGTAAAACCTAATCCCATCCCCAAGCCATCAAAGAGAGAGGTTAAGACGCTATTACGCGAAGCAAATGCCTCTGCCCTTCCCATAATAATGCAATTTACGACAATTAAGGGGACGAATATTCCTAATTGTTTTGCCAAAAGCGGCGCGAAAGCTGCCATCAGTAGTTCTACGATGGTAACAAATGAGGCAATGACAACAATAAAACATGGTATACGAATCTTATTGGGAAGGATATTCCTCATACTTGAGATAATGCTATTAGAAAAAACCAAAACAAAACTTACTGCCACACCCATACCCAGTGCATTTTCTAAAGATGTTGTCACGGCTAAGGCAGGACAGAGTCCTAAAACAGAAACAAAGATCGGATTCTGACGAAATATGCCTTTGCTGAATTCCCTCAGAAGACCTTCCTTATTTTTATTATTTTTTATAACCATAAACTCGCGGGGGGAAAAATCTATCCAGCAAAGGAACAGTTGCATTCATAATCAATATAGAAAAGCATACCCCCTCGGGATAGCCGCCCCATTTACGAATCACAAAAGTAATTAAGCCGCACCCAAAGCCGAAAATTAACTGTGCCTTTCTTGTTAAAGGCGAACTAACATAATCGGTTGCCATAAAGAATGCCCCCAGAATTACACCGCCGGATAAAATCGCAAACAGCCAATCACCGCACGCAAAATTCTTGCCACTCCATAACCAGCTTGTAATGCCCAAGGTTAAAATAAAACTTAAAGGTACGTGCCAGGAGATAACCCGAAGAATTAGTAAAAACAAAGCACCTAATAAAAGCAGGGCAATACAAACCTCGCCCAGTGAGCCTGAGCGCCGGCCAAGAAACAAATCCATATAGCTTAAGCCGATCTGGGAAATACTCTGGAGATTCCCCTCTTTTAAAAGAACTAAGGGTGTTGCCGAAGTAACTGAATCCGCAGAGCCGAATGGCGCAATAAATCTAACCATGTATTTGGGAAAAGAAAGCAAAAGAAATGCCCTTCCTCCTAAGGCCGGGTTAAAGATATTGCAGCCCAATCCGCCAAATGCCTGTTTACAAATCGCAATCGCAAAAAAAGAACCCAAGGCAACCATCCAAAGCGGCAATGTTGGTGGTAAGGTATAAGCAAGCAGAAGCCCGGTTAAGACAGCACTTCCATCAGTTATGCTAATTTTCTGATGCCTTAAACATTGAATCAGCAGCTCTGTAATAACAGCGCTGATTATGGAAACGAGAATAATCCAAAGTGTATTTGAGCCAAACAAAAATATACCGGCAATACCCGCAGGTACCAGGCTAAAAAAAACCAGCCACATTATTCTTTTTATCGAGATGTCTTTGTGGATATGCGGAGAGGTTGATGAAATAAGCCTATTTTCCATATTGTTATTTCTGATTAGCAGCCGCCAATACCCGAGCTGCCTTCTCCTTAATTGAGTTAATCAGTGCCTCTGAGGAAATTGTTGCGCCCGTAATTGTATCAAATGCAGTATCGAATCTTTGATTCAAGAATTGCCCGAGGAATTTATCCTCTGTAATCTGGCTGCCAATGCCTGGGGTCTCGTTCTGCTCTAATACCTTAACCTTGATAATTTTGCCTTCCGGGGTAATGCTCACCATTGTCTTGATATTGCTGGAATAACCCCTTCTCTCTGCAAGAAAACAAAAACCAATCAGAGCGCCGCTTTTATCCTTTGCCTCATAAAAAGTAATTTCATCTATTTGCTTTTTTTCTGCGCTGGAAGCATTCTCTGGCAGAACCTCTTTTAATGCGCGCTCCTGGGCTAATCTTTTCTGTTCAGCTATCTTTGGCTCAGTAACACCGTGAACAAAAGCAAGCATTGTGGCACAAAAAAAACAAATCAAAAAAAGGACTGAACTGAATCTCAGGGTATCTTTCATAAATTGCCTCCCATTTTAAAAAGACAAAAGATATATCCAAAATAGATAATAAAAAGCACTAACCCCTCAGCTCGGCTTAATTTCGCTCTTGTCCGGCAAAATATAAACATTAAAAGCGTAATCAGAAACAAGAAAGGCAAGGTTAATTTTTTTATCTGCATATCTATATTCAAGGGATTAACCAACGAAGAAACCCCCAAAACCCAGAGGAGATTCAATATATTAGCTCCAACTATGTTTCCTGCGGCAAGCCCCCCCATCTTTTTGACGCTGGCAACCAGAGCAGTAAATAACTCGGGTAATGATGTGCCTACAGCAACAAGCGAGAGACCAATAACAACATTAGGAACGCCTAAAAAGCGTGCTATATTAACGCTGCTTGACACTAATGCGTATTTGGCAGCGATAACAACCCCTGCTGCCCCAATTAAAAATTTAAAGACATCCTTTTTTATTCCGCTCGAAGTCCCGGCCGCAGGCAAGGCATCCTGGTTGTTAAAAACCTTTTTATTTTTAATCTCTCTTAAGATTATATAAATAAAGAATACCCCAAGGAGAGCGCAAAGAAATATCCCATTCCAAAAGGTGATTTTTCCATTAAGCGCGAGAAAATAAACTAAACAAATTATCCCTAAAAGAAAAGGTAAATCCTGTTTTAAGACCTGGGTTTTAAAATTAATTGCCCTCATTGTTGCGGCAAGAGCCAAAGCTAAGCCAATATTTGCTAAACAGGAGCCCAAAGCATTACCTACGGCTATTCCGCCAAGCTTCATGTAAGAAGAAATAACAGAAACAGTAAACTCAGGAGCTGTTGTGGCTAAGCTGACAATTGTCAGGCCGATGATAAAGCGAGGTATCCCAAAAGTCCGCGCTATTCCTTCTGCTCCGGCAGTAAAAAAGTCTGCTGATTTTATAATGACAAGTACACCAATAATGAAAATTATGAGGTCTTTATAAATCAACATCAAAAAACCTTAGACTGGTTTTGTAACCCCGCCTAAAATAGAAAATAATAGCCCGAGGATTAGCATCTGAATAATCCAGCCGATTATGCAAACCCCCACAGCCCGTAATGTACTTTTATAATCAAGGGCTTGTCTAACCGCAATTATCATTGCCGATAACATCCAAATAGAGGCCCCTAAAAAAACCACGCCTCCCAATCCTGGGATGATAGCGAATACGCGAATCAAGCCGGGAGAGCTCGAAAAGCCAATCGTACGCAGTAATTCACCAAAATCTGCTTTGGTCTCTGGCTCTGGAAGGAATTTCGTGCCGATAAAGTAAGTAAGATAGGCCCAGGCATACCATCCGACAAGGGCGGCGATTGTCCCCATCAATATCACGCCCAATCCTCCTTTTGCAATGCTTCCTACTCCAGCTGCTATGCTGGAGAGAACAACAACTGCCATCGCCTGCCCCATTGCCCCTCTGTCAGCCTCAACCTCTTCATATAAAGAAACATCTAACTTAGCCGCGCGAATAATACGCTCCTTAAAACTTGTCATTGCCTCCTCCTTTAAAAAATATCTATCTAATTTTAACATAACCAATAACTTATGCAATAATCCTTTTAAATTAAGGACACGCCCTATTCACCCATTAACAGCGTATATCCTTTTATAATGCTCTCGCATACCACCTGTACAATATTTTTATAATCCCCAAAGTCAGCCCTACCCAATGCCATGTAATATTTATACCGATCATCAATCTGGATAATGGCGGGAGCAAAACTCTTACTCAAAAGCTGTGTTATCATCATCAATCTGCCAACCCTGCCATTTCCATCAAAAAAGGGATGGATGGATTCAAACTCATAATGAGTATGTGCAATCCTCCCCACAGGGTCCCTCCCGTAATGATTAATGTTTTTAATCAGCTTACCCATTGCCAGGGGTACATCCTGGGCAGAGGGAAGTGGTTTTTCTGTATTGGTTAAATTGACATATCCGGTTCTGTATTTACCAGGTAACTTATTACTGAAGTTATACATTACTATCTCATGTAGCTTTAAGATATAATTCTCGTCAATTTTAAAATTGGAGCGAATATTGTCTAATAGAAATTCCAAGGCGTTCTTATGATTTATTGCTTCTAATACCTCAAATAATTCCTTGCCACGCACCCGTTTTCCCTCAAAGGCCATCTCTGTCTCTTTTATGCTCATACGACTTCCTTCTATGGCATTGGAGTGGTAAGTCATCTCTAAGATAAATTTGTCTCTTATCTCTTTATCTGTTCTTAATATCTTGAGTGGGTCTTCTATCTTTTTACATAGTTCTAAAACTACACTCCTTAAATCTACGTACTCCTTAAACAATTGGTCAATATCTCGAGAGGCTGATGGATGGGGTACAATGCCCTTATCCAGCCAACGATAAACGGTCTTGTAGTCTACATCTAAACGTCGGGCAAGCTCAGAGCGCGAGATATCCGTTATCTCAAGAATCTTATCCAGCTTCTCTTTATCGCTTAAGCAATAACCCTTCATCTTGCCAAAACACCTCTCCTAATATACCAATAAGACATATGTCCTATTCTTTTATCATTAAAAGTATACCATATGTCCTATTGATGTCAAGAAATATTCGGGAATAGCATCTTATTTTACAATAGACTTCAGGATGGCGAAGTCTCTCTGAAGCACATCTTTCATATTTATATTATAAGTAACAACCGCAGGATGATAAAGGGGAATAATCTTTACCCCGTTCGAAATCCTTGCCAAAGGCAAGCCAGGCACCTCTGGTGTCTTATTTCGAACGGGGTTTATCGAATCAAAAAGCGAGCGATAAAAAAATACCTGTCCGTGAATCCTGCTTATCCCCTGAATATTGTCCTTTAGGCCAAACTTTCTCATTATATACATAGTTGCAAAATTACCTAAGCAACAGATGACCTTTGGCTTAATAGCCTCGATTTGCCGATCAAGATATGGAGCGCAGGCCCCTATCTCTTCTTCCCTTGGATTTCTATTACCGGGAGGACGGCACTTTAGAATATTGGTAATATAAATATCCTCCCTTCTAATCCCTGCCTTGGATAAAAGCTCATCCAAAACCTCTCCTGCCCTTCCGCAAAACGGTTTCCCTGTCCTATCCTCATTAGCTCCTGGCGCTTCACCGACAAACATTATCCCCGCTTTAAAATCCCCTTCACCCACAACAGGATTTATTCTTTGTTTCCATAAATCACATCTTTTGCAGTTTAATATCTCTGTTTTGAACATGGCACGATTCCCAACTCCTTTCGTTTTCTACTCAAACGGCAATAAGACTCTCTCCTGTTCTAAAAAAGCACGATGTTTATGATATCTCTTCTGCCAAAAGCCTTGCTTAAAATACCACATCATCGCCAGTCCTTGACAGATATCCGAGGCGTTAATCCCCAGCCATATGCCGTTAGTCCCCAGACCAAGAACAAGAACCATTAGATAAGCAACAGGAATACGCAGACCCAACTGAGCAATACCCGTCATTATTGCCGGAGCAACCGTATCTCCTGCGCCATTTATACCTTTACCCAAAATAAGAGAGAAAGCCAAAAAAGGCAAAGTAACAGCAATGAAGCGCAAGAAGCTACTGCCTATTTCGACTACCTCAGGACGATTATTAAAAATGCTCACTATAGAAGGAGAAAAAATAAAAAATAGCACGGCAACAGGAAGGACTATTAACTCATAATATCTCAGTGTTTGCCAGCCAGATTGACTTGCTCTATGGGATTTACCCGCACCCATATTCTGCCCCACCAACACACCAGTGGCATTTCCCATTCCAAACCCCAGCACCATAATAACCATTCTAAGTCGAATCGCTATTCCATAACCAGCTAAGCAGGCTGTGCCAAAAGAAGTAATCAAGCGAAGAAGCAAAAGAAGAGATAAGTGACGCAGCATCACCTCAAAAGAGGCAAAAAAGCCAATTTTTACCATTCTGCCCATAACCGGAAGATTAATCCTAAAAATGCCACGATGAAAATGTAAAGTTGAATGACCAAAGAAAAGATGCCTCAGGAGTACAATTGCTCCCACTGCCCGGCTAATAACCGTTGCTGCCGCTGAACCAGCAACCCCCATCATCGGGAAAAAGCCTAAGCCAAAAATAAGAAAGGGGTCAAGAACAATATTAATAATATTGGCCAGAATAAGGACTTTAAGAGGAACAAGAGCATCTCCCGAGCCTCTTAATGCTTGATTGAAGGCAATAAAGAAGAATATAAATATTGACCAGATAAAGGTTATTTTTAAATACCCGGAAGCAGCAGGAATAACCTCAGGGCTTACCCCAAACATGCGAAGTAGACCCGCCGTTCCAAAAAGACCTATCAGGGCAATGCCAACAGAGCAAATAGTGCTGACAATAACTGCCTGAAAAAGGGCATTGTCTGCGGAATTATAATCCTTTTTCCCTATAAAGTGCGCAACCAAAGCTGTTATCCCACTGGAAATACCTATTGCCACCATTATCATCACTGAGAGGATAACTCCAGAAATAGAAAGGGCTGCTACTGCTACATAGCCAAGCCGGCCGACAAAAAAGAGGTCGATCAAGGTAAATAAATCCTGCAGGAGGGCCCCAGCCATCATTGGCATAGCCAACTTCCAGATAGCGGATTTCAAGGTGCCTTCGGTTATATTATTATTAATTTTACGCGCCCTTATATTATTCATATCTTAATCTAATTTATCTAAAAGGCGGGATTTATTTGGGGAGTGATTTAATTTTGAAATTGATTAATTCGTTTCATCTACCTGAGGACGGTAAGAACGCATTTTTTTCTTCTGGGCTCTTTCTCTTTTAGCTTCCAGCATTTTCTCTTTTGCCCGCTTAGAGCGCCTATGCTTCTGCCTTCTTATTTTTGCTATCCGCTTTCTCTCCTCTGACAGCTCACCGAGTATAAGTGTTTCAATCTTATTCGTAAGGATTCTTCTTGCCAGGAATCTATTCAAGGCCTGCGAGCGTTCTCGACGATATTTTACCTCTATGCCAGTTGGTATATGCCGCAAATAGACACAGGTAGATGTCTTATTGACATTTTGTCCTCCCTTTCCACTCGAACGCACAAATTTCTCCCTAATGTCCTCCTCGCGGATTCCTAACTTCTGCATCTTTTCCTTCAAGGCCTCTTCTTTGACTTTGCTTATACCAAATCGCATATAAAATACAAATTACGCGGACATAATACTTATTTCATAATTAAGTATCCTGTCCCTGGAATTCTCCAAAGTGATTGACTTGTCAGGCAAATAATTATTCATTTATTGCCTCTGCTTTAGAGTATATTTCTTTTGGAGCCTTTTTGTAATATTTAAACAGAGACGGACATAACCAACCTTCCATTTTCAAA
>JADHWR010000063.1 GCA_016783355.1 Candidatus Omnitrophota bacterium
GGCAAATCTGGTGAATATGCTGAATAATTACCATTTGCCTTTTCAATCACAATAAGAAAACGATGCACGCTACTTTACTCCTTCCTGCAAAGGAATAATTTGTGTTGGACTGAATCTGCAATCTTGCCAGGAGAGTATCCCGCCAGTTGTTGTCATATAAATCTTTATCCCGGTTAGCCCACATTTAACCGGCGTGGCAAAACAGGAATAACCAGTAATATCTAATTTACCTTCATTTTACGCTGCCAGTAACTCCGCGCACTCTTTTTTCAAAAAGTAAAATAATTAAATATTATGTCCCTAGAATCCTGCTTAATATTATTTACCCAGCTTAGTTACATTATCCGAAAAAAAGGCAAGCAAAAAATTCAACGGAGCGGCCAGCACCAAAAATAAGGCCTTATCATCTATATTTATATTAGGAAAATAGCAATTCCCATATTTAAGTACCAGAAATTTAGTTATGCAAAAACCCAATAAAGAAAGCATTACTAAGACAATAGGATATTTTATAACATACAGGGGAAAGGGATACTCTTCTATGTTTCTGTAATGAATTGCATAAGCAAAAAATCCTAAAAGACTTACCCCCAGACAATAAAGATATTGAGCAAGGAATAATATTTTTATAAATATAAAAAAACAAAGTGAAATTACAACCAAACAGAAACTAATTCCTAAATACCATAAACACCACTGAAATCTTTTGGAGTGTATTTTCTTTTTAGAATCGTCTTTTTTTGAGTCTTCTAAGTTTTTCCAATCTTTTTCTTTAATCTTCTTGCAGAATAAAAGAACAGGAAGGGTAAAAACCGCCCATATTATAATAATAGACCACAAAAGAAATTCCATAATATTCTTCCTCTATTCGTTCTTCCTATTTAATCAACTTAATAAATCCATCTACCGATAATCCTGCTTGACGAATAATTGCACGTAATGTTCCACGATCTAATTCTTTATGATTTGGAACAACCATTTGAGCAAAGGGGTCATCTTTACGTAAAGTTATATGACTTCCTTCCTGTCTTTTAAAGTAGAATCCAGCTTTACCAAATGCCTTTATACAAATCTTACCTGAAATTACCGGAAGTTTACTCATACTGCTACCACTGTCACATCAAAATGCTCTTCAGGCACAGGAAGATGGTCTTCTTCTAACGCGTGAATATAGCAAGAAATAGCCTCTCTTATATTCTGAATAGCTTCCTCTTTTGTTTTTCCTTGACTAACGCAACCGGGAAGACTCGGACACTCCACAACCCAATAACCATCTTCTCCTTGATACATAACAACTTCTCTCATACAACCTTCACCTCCATTTTAAGCTTATTACACCCTTACAAGAACTAACTGGAATAATTTTACTCTTGCAAAGGAATAATTTGTGTTGGACTGGATCTGCAATCTTGCCAGGAGAGTATCTCGCCAGTTGTTGTCATATAAATCTTTATCCCGGTTAGCCCACATTTAACCGGCGTGGCAAAACAGGAATAACCAGTAATATCTAATTTGGAGCAGCTATACTTGTAACCCTGAAGAGGAGAAGCAGTGATATAATTCTTATCCAGATAAGGAAGTGCTCTTTTTCTTAAAACAGAGATATTAGTGGGATAAAGGCCTTGATTATCTTGAGCATAATTTTCTAAAGCGGCGGCGATTACTTTTAAGTTTGTCTGGGCGCTAGATTCATTGCGGGTAATTGTTATCTTTATTACTTGTGATATGGCAACCCTTAAAAAAAACACAACAACAGCAAAAATTATAAGAATAACAATATAATTACGAACAATCTTTCGAATTATTTCCATGGAGGCTCCTTGATATGTTAAACTCTATTGTTGGTTTTGTTTAGATTATAAAACAAAAGGTTCGTTGCGTCAATATCATTGTTGCTCTGTCGCTAAATTTAACTTGGTAAATCCTAACTGCCGGCAGAGATCCCAAATTTCGACAATCCTTCCCAATCGTGCTCGGCGGTCAGACTTAATCAACAACACCCTGTCTTTAGATGCAAACTGCCTCAGTTTATGCTTCAGTTCTTTAAGTGTTACCACCTTACCATTAACATAGATTACATTCTGCCGGGAAACGACAATTTCTAAAGATTGGCTCTCCATTATCTTACCTGTATGTGCTGGAGGCAAATTTATCTTTATTGCTGGCTGGAGGGCAAAACTTGAAGTAAGCATAAAAAAGATGAGTAATTGAAAAACAATATCTATTAAAGGAGCTAAATCAATCTGGCGAAGGCCATGCTCTAATTCTATATGATGTCTTTTAAATGTCAATTCTTTCATTATTCTGTGTCAAGGCAAAATAGAAATGTCCTATTCTTAGCAAAGTAGAAATGTCCTCTTTTTAATTTAAAGAACACCTGCCAAGGCTTCTTCTTTTTGCTGGCAATTATTAACTGAGCCTGGTAATCTAAATCTCCTCCAGGGATGATCCTTTGGAGGAATATAAAGCCTTCTTGGTTTAAAGGGCCCTCTTGGCTTGGGTGGCTTTATATCTATTTGTTTATACCTTAGGTTAAAACCATTATGGCTTATATACATGTTGTTGTTTAGCCTCTCTTCTACAAAGACAGCCCTTGTTCTTAGTCCTTTTGGCATACTGATAATCTGGTAGAGTCTCTTATTATATCTTATGGTAAAATCATTCCTTAAGGCTACTTTTGTTCTTTTGGAGAATATCTGATTAAGCTCTATGTCTTTGGGGATTGAGCGATGGAGATTAGTCTTGTTTTGGGGCAGAAGGCTAAATCTTCGGTTATGGATGCTAAGGTACCCACCTAAGAACTTATTTGCTTCATCCTTAGTCTTAATCTTCTTGATCCTCATTTCCTTTACCAGTCTATCCTGGAAGGTCCTAAAAACCCTCTCAACTCTTCCCTTGGCCTGAGGAGAATTTGCATGGATGACATTTACTCCCAACTCATCTAAGGCCCTCTCAAACTGACTCATTACTTCTTTATTCTCCAGTTGTTCTTCTGTAGTCTGTTTTCTGGTTGACTTATAGGTTGTGTGTTTATCGACGTAAACAGCCTGTGGTAGACCATAGCGTTTGATGTAACGCTTGAAACTATCCATAGCCGGAAAGGTACCTTCATAGTTATAGAATCGGCCAAATGTACTACTGGTGGCATCATCAATGTAACACATAAAAACTAATCCAGGCCCTCGAGATTCTAACCAATCATGATGAGAGCCATCCATCTGGACCATCTGACCAAAGCATTCACATCTGGGGCGCCAGTGTCTGTGTGGTCTGCTTTTGCGCTGTTTCATCCAGAGACCCTCTTTTATAAGCCACCCTCTTAAGGTCTCTTTGCTTATCTTTATCTTATCTATCTCAAGAAGTTTCTCAGCAGCTAAGGTTGGGCCAAAATCCGGGTATTTTTTCTTATAGCTATCAATAACCTTAGTCTTTAGTCGAGCAGGGAGCTTATGATTTGAAGGCCTGCCTCTGGATTGATGAATAATGCCTCTCTCTCCTTCAAGGCCTACTCTCTTGGTTAATCTTCTGATCTGTCTTTGAGAAAGAGCAAGTATATCTGCAGCCATCTTTTGGCTGATGCGTTTATTTATTACTTCCTGAATTACCTTTAGTCTTTTTAGTTCCTTTAGATTCATTGCGATAATGTCCTTTTGGTTCATCATGTCCTCCTTTTTTGGAGGACATTTTAGCATACTTCAAGTAGGACAAATCTATTTTGCCCAAATAGGACATTATCACTTTGCTGTTACATTCTTTCATTATTCTGTTAGAAAATTGACTAATTCTCTTGCTACCCTTTCCATCTCTAAAGTAAAACGACTAATGCGATTAACCAGATAATTGTAAGCGACAAATGCAGGTATGGCCACAGTTAACCCGGCAACTGTCGTCAAAAGCGCCTCCCAGATCCCTCCGGCCAGATAACCAGGACTTACAGGATTTGCGCCGCTTGAGCGAAACTGAATTGCCTGAAAACAGTGCAAAATTCCAGTTACAGTCCCTAAAAGACCCAGAAGCGGCGAGATATGCGCCAATGTCGCCAACGTAGTCATATTCTTCTCTAAATCCGGCACGACAAACAAAGATGCTTCCTCCATTGCTTCCTTAATGTCCTCACGAAGGAGGCGACGCTCATCAAACTTTACCTCTTTGGCCTGAGAGGAAAGATGGATATGCTTCTCAATGCCTGCCTTTAAGATATAGGCAATAGGACTACTGGACTGGCGGCAAACATTTAAGGCATCAGTTAAATTTCTTGCTTTTAATCTCTCTAAAATCTTTTTTAAAAAAATCCGTGTATCAATCTTTATTCTATGCAAATACCAGCTGCGTTCAATGATTATGGCCATGGCAAAAATTGAACACAGAAGTATTGGCCACATTATTGGCCCACCCTTTAGAAATGTCTGCCACATCTTTTCCTCACTCCTTTCAGTCGTTCACGATTGATTAATTTGTCAATTACTTAATCTGTGCCCTGGTCTCTGGTTTCTGGTTTCTCTCTAACCATTCCAGTCTTTCCTGAGCATACTTTGCTTCACCAACATCCATTAAACTCAATCTCGAATATAACTGCTTTGCCTTTGAATAATCCTCCTCATTCTCATAGACCTCTGCTGCACTTAAAATAGCTCTTGCAACAAGATCAGTCTTTTTTGGATATCGCGAAGCGATCCTCAAATATTCTTCAATTGCCTCTCTGAAACTGCCCTTTTCTTCATAACAGCAGGCAATTTTAAAGTGCAAATCCGCATTAATTAACTCGCTCTCCGGATAATCACGAATAATTGTCTGGTAATAATGCAGTGACTTCGTAAAATCATTATGGCGCAAATAATAATCCCCCAACCACAAAAGTATCTTAGGAGTCAAAATGGAGCTGGTATGCTTGGTACGTAAAAAATTAAATCTTTTTGCGGCAAGCTCCTCTTTGCCTAATTTATCCAGGCAATCAGCAACCATATATTCCGCTCTATGTTGCATTCGAGAATCTTGCGCAAGGGATGGAATTTCTTTAAAGACCTTAAGTGCCTTCTCAAATTGGCTCTGATTATAAAAACTACTTGCTAATAAATATAAGGCGCCTATTTCATAAGCTGAATTTCTTAAGTCAGCTATATTATTTTCTAATATCTCTGCGCAAGCTACAAACTCGCCTTTACTGAAACGAGCTTCCGCAATGCCGTAAGTTGCTTCCTGCCTTAGCTCATCGAGTGCGGCAGATGCACCGGGGTTATCTAAAATTTCTCTGTAAGTCTGGATGGCCGAAAGATAACTTCCTTGAGCTTGATAAATATGGCCGATACGACAAAGTGCAACTACTCTCGTTTCTTCATTATTGCTTAAGCTTACCACCTCTTTATAATTAAGCAAGGCTTGTCCTGGTTGGTCTAAATTATAAAGCGCCTCTGCCAAACCCAAAAAGGCATCGACCTTAATCTCGGGTTCGCTTGTTTCTCTCAATAACTCCTGCCATAAATGCTTTGCCTCTTTAAAATTCTTCTCCAAAGACAGTATCCGTGCCTTTGCCAAAAGAAAACTTTGCTTCTGGTCTTTATCCAAAAACTCAAAAGATATTCTGGCTAAATTCATCTTTGCCTGGGAATAATCCTCTAATTTAAGATAAACCCAGACCAATCCTAAAAAGTAAAGGTTTTTTAATTTCTGGTCAGAACTTAAGCTCAGGCATAACTCGTAGTAACCCTTTGCTTCTACATATTTATTTAAATAAAACAAGGCCTCTGCAAGTAAAAAATTAACCTCATTCTTATAAATGGTATTGGGATACGAAGTCTGAAATCTCTGCGCTTGGCGGAAAAGCTCTGAATACTCTTTAAGATTATAAAGGCACTCTAAAGCTCTCAATGCCGCATCTTGTGCCAAATCTTCAAAGGAATTCGTGCTTAGCTTTTTAAACAGATGTAGTGCCTTAAGGATTTGTCCTTTTTGATAGAAACACAACCCCTGAGAATAGAGGGCATAGATAAAGAAACTGGAATCAGGAAAGTTATTAATGACTTCTTGGTAATAGACACTGGCTTCATTATATTGTTTTTGCGAAAAATTTACTTCGCCCAACCAATAAAAGACGGCATCTTTAAAATTTTCTGCCTCTGGCAAATCTTTCAATGTATTAAGCTGGGCTTGCGCTAACGAGTATCTCCCCTGATGGAGAAAACAGCGGGCAATATAGAGTTTTGCCTCGATAGCCTTTTGGCTTTCGGCAAACTTTTCTAAAAAATGTTCGAATAGACTTAAGGCGACCTCAAAGAAGCCATCCTCATATGCTTTCCTGGCAACGTAAAAAGCTTCTTCTTCCCGAGCCCCTTGTTGCGCATAGAGGCAGGGCAGACTCACGTCAGCAAATCCTAATAATAAAATAATAATCAAAAACCAAAATCCTTTTTTAAGCATTGGGCGCTCTCTTCAAAAACTGAGCAGAGAAAAAAGGGATCAGAGTCATTTTCTCTAACCCCCCCTTTTCCCTTTAGATTTTATTTCTTTCGTTTCTTTGCTTTCTTTTTTTTCTTTGTGCCGCCTTTTTTCATCTTGGCACAAGATACATCACCCTGCTTGTCAATAAAATAGAGGTAGCCAACCTTCTTACTGATA
>JADHWR010000010.1 GCA_016783355.1 Candidatus Omnitrophota bacterium
CACCATACTTGTTTACTAAATCCAGGGGGTCAATCGTTGTACCTTTACTTTTGCTTATTTTTTCTCCTTTAATATTAATAAAGCCGTGTACAAAAATCTTTCGGGGCAATTCAATATCAGCCGCCGATAAGATTGCCAGCCAAACTACTGCATGAAACCACAGAATATCTTTGCCGATTAAATGTAAATCCGGCGGCCAATATTTTCTAAATTTTTCCTCAGGGTAGTCTAAAACAGAAATATAATTTATCAAAGCATCGAACCAAACAAAAATTATATGTCTTTTATCTATAGAAAGAGGAATACCCCAGTTAAATGTCGAGCGAGAAATGCTTAAATCCCTCACTCCTTCTTTTATCCTATTAATGATTTCGTTTCTTCTTGTTTGCGGCTGAATAAAATCTTTATTATGCTCAATATACTCAAGAATCCTTCCCTGGTATTTACTCATTCTGAAGAAATAAGTTTCCTCTTTTATTCTTTCTGCTTTTTTATTATGTATGGGGCAGTGCCCTTCTTTTAAGTCTCTCTCAGTATAAAAAGCTTCACAATCGACACAATATAATCCTTCATATTCACCCTTATAAATATCACCTTTTTCATAAATTTTCTTAAATATGGCCTGGACTGTTTCTATGTGTCGGCCTTGCGTAGTTCTTATAAAATTGTCATAGGATATATTTAACCTTTCCCAAAGATCAATAAATTTCTTAGACATTCTTTCAACAAATTCTTCGGGTTTTTCATTTGATCTTAAGGCACACCTTTGTATCTTCTGCCCATGTTCATCAGTACCGGTAGAAAAGAATACATCACGACCCATCTTTCGATGCCATCTTGCAATAACATCAGCGCAGACCTTTTCATAAACATGTCCGATATGTGCAGGAGCTGAAGGATAATCGATTGCCGTTGTAATATAAAATTTATTAGTCATAACAAACTTCAATAATTCTTTTATCTTCCAATTCTACAGAGACAGAGCGCCGCAAGATATTAACAGAAATAACCCTGCCCTTTCCCTGCTCTGTATGCATCTTTTCGCCCTCACGTGGTAGGCCGCGTGAGAGTCGCTTGTAGGTCTCATACTCATAACTTAAGCAGCACATCAACCTTCCGCAGATTCCTGAAAGTTTTGATGGATTAAGCGGCAAGCCCTGCTCTTTAGCCATCTTTATACTTACTGCTTTAAACTCCTTAAGGAATCCTCCGCAGCAAAGCACCCTTCCGCAAGGCCCAATACCGCCAAAAAGCTTTGCTTCATCTCGAACACCAATCTGTCGTAATTCAATTCTCACTTTAAATATCTTGGCTAACTCCTTCAATAAATTGCGAAAGTCAACCCGGCCTTGCGCAGTAAAATAAAAGATAACCTTGCTGGCATCGTATGAAAATTCAGTACCAACTAATTTCATTTTTAGCTTGTAGGTCTTAATCTTCTCTTCGCATATTGTGCGCGCCTCTTTGCTCTTCTGCTGATTTTCCTTAATGATTTTTAAATCCTCGTTGTTCGCCTTGCGGATAATTTTTTTAATTGGCTTGCTATCAAGAGATGGTAAGGATTTGTTTAAAATCGAAGTAACTTGAACATAATCAAGTCCGCGCTCAACCTCAACAATCAAAAAATCGCCCACCGAAATCCCCTCTCTATCAATTCTTATTAAAGAGTATGGCCCAAAATCTCTTAGTCTTACCTGAGCAATCTTTTCCATAATTCTTAAATTATCGGTCAACTATCTTTGGAAGTCCGACTTCCAAAGTGACTTTGGAAGTCGGACTTCCAAAGTGAAACGGGTGGCAGCCAAGACGAAGGCCTTGCCTACACGCAAAGCGAAGCTTGAGTATGGGCGAGGTGGATTGGCACTTCGACCCTGCTCAGTGTCAACCCTGAGCTTGTCGAATGGGTTGGCTGACAGGACCCGCAATGTTTTAAGAGGGTTCCTCCCATATAAACTTTAGGTTATCGAGAATCAAATTGCGATTGATATTCTGCTCGATACCCTCAACCAGCCAAAAAAGCCCCAAGAAAATCTTATTTAAATCAGCAAAGGAATACTTCTTAGAAAGCAGGGTTATCTCTTTGGTTAAATCTAAATTAATTAAAAAATCACAAGATACACCTGCCTTGAAAATATATATATCCCGTACTAATCCAATTAATATCCGTAACGCCTGCCGGAGTTTTGGCTTCTGCCAATCCTTTTGATTTTCGTAAGAACGCATATCCTTTGCAAATACAAATTGTCGAATAATACTATTTTTCTCCTTAAGATGGCTGTTCAGCTCACCCAAATCAAATTCTTGATAGAGTTTTGCCTGTATCTCTCTGCGGCCCAAAGGCGAAAATCTTAGTATTTGACAACGTGACACAATCGTCGGCAAAAGACGCTGTAAGTCATTTGCCAGAAGAATAATTATGGAATTGGCTGGTGGCTCCTCTAGGGTTTTAAGAAGACAGTTGCTTGCCTCTTCAGTTAAACTCTCGGCATCAGTAATAATAAAAATCTTAAAACGTCCTTCAAAAGGCCGCAAGGCTATCCTTTCCTCTAAATAATGAATCTGCCCTATTTTAATAAAATCAGATTTTTCTTTCTCAATATAATGAATATCGGGATGAGTATTATTTTCAATCTTGTGACAAGAAATACATTCCTGGCAAGCAGGAAAAGACTCTCTTTGGCAATTGACTGCTTTAGCAAACTCGCGGCAAACTCCCCTTTTGCCTGTACCGGATTGACCTAAAAAAAGATAAGCATGACTTAATCGTCTATTCTCCCAGGCACATTTAAGTAAATCTAACTGGATTGGCATGTTCATAGAAACCTGATTACCATCCGGCGAATTTCTTCCTCAGTCTTTCTTTTATCTTTATCCGGCTTAATAATCTTAATCCTTCGTGGCTGCGATCTCGCTAATTTAAGATAGCCAGAACGAACGCGAAGATGATACTGATAGGATCTTTTTTCAATACGGTCTTTATTCTTCCGAGGGACCTTGCCCTTTTTAACAGGTGCGTCTAAAAAGATGGTCAAATCAGGCTTGATGTCCAGGCTTGCAAGTTTACCCAAATATTCAATCAACTTTAAATCTATCCCCAAGCCAAAACCCTGATAAGCAATGGTTGAATCTAAAAACCTGTCACAGACAACAATATCACCTTTTTTTATTGCTGGTTTTATTAACTCAGAAATTGCCTGAGCGCGCGCGCTCATATAAAGAAGCATTTCGCTTAGAGGTGTAATCTCCTCGTTGTCTTTATCCAGCAGTATTCTTCTGATTTTTTCACCAATCCTTGTTGCGCCTGGCTCCCGCAGATACAAAACCCTGTATCCTCTTGCTCTTAGATAATTTACTAATAATTTTGATTGTGTACTTTTGCCACTGCACTCCCCGCCTTCAAAGGTGATGAATCGAGCCTTCATTTCCTTCTCCATATTGTTCCTGCCTTTGTATCTTCGAGAAGAATACCCTTTTGCTCTAAGTCTTTTCTTATTTTATCTGCCTTTTGGAAATCGTGCTTTTTTCTTGCTTCATTGCGCTCTTTAATTAATGGCGTAATGCTGGCAGCAAGATCATCCAGGGGCGCTTTTCTTTTTTTCAAATCTAAGCCAAATATCTCTGTTAACTCAAATAATAGATTCTTTGCTGCAAATATAAAATCCGGATTATCAATATCTTTATTGACAATATTTACCAGGTCAAATATAGAAGCCAATCCCTGTGGCATATTAAAATCATCATCCATCACTTCCTTAAATCTATTTTTAATATTTTCTATCTCTTTAAAATTTTTATCTGCAACTTGTAACTCAGAATTAGTAAGTTTCCTGTCAATCTTATCTATCAAAATCATAATTCTTTCCAGGGCCTGTTTTTCCTCTTTCATCTTTTCCCAGGTAAAATCTATAGGTGAGGTGTAATGAGCAGATAAAAAAAACATTTTCAATATATTGGGGTCATTATATCTCTTCACTAAATCCTTTATGGTTACAAAATTACCTAAGGACTTTGCCATCTTCTGCCCGTTTATAGTTAAAAGGCCGTGGTGTATCCAATATTTAGCAAACGGCTTTCCTGTAATTGCTTCACTCTGGGCAATCTCATTCTCATGATGAGGAAATATTAAATCTCTGCCGCCACCGTGAATATCCAAAGTCTCTCCTAAATACTTCTGAGCCATTATAGAACACTCTATATGCCATCCTGGACGGCCTTCTCTCCACGGGCTTGGCCATTCTGGCTCATTCGGTTTTGATTTCTTCCATAAAGCAAAATCCAAGGGGTCTTTTTTGTGTTCATCAGCTTCGATTCTCACGCCGCTAAGCATCTGGTCGATACCCTGGCCAGATAATTTGCCGTAATCTTTAAATTTACGCACGCTGAAGTATACCCCATTATCTGTAAGATAGGCATAACCTTTATCAATCAAATCCTCAATATATTTAATCATTTCAGGAATATTCTTAGTTGCCCTTGGCTCTTCCTTACCATCCATAATGCCTGGTCGAATACTTAATAACTCTAAATCTTTTTTATAACTGTCAATATACTTATCAACTAACTCTCTCCAGTCAATCTTAAGTTCATTGGCACGGTTTATAATCTTGTCATCAACATCTGTAATATTTCGCACGAAATTAACCTTAAATTTTCTATATTCTAAATATCTTCTTATCACATCAAATATATACAAACTACGGGCATGGCCTATATGGCAATCATCATAGACAGTTACTCCGCAGGTATACATTTTAACCTGAGGGGGATTTAGGGGTATGAACTCTTCTTTTTTTCTGGTTAAAGTATTGTAAATAAAGAGTGGCATAAATTCTTAATGTTCTTCTAATTTCTCAATCCTCTTCTTCAATTCCTCAATCTGCTGCATAATCGGATCAAGAATATGTATATGGTCTAAGCTTGTATCTATCTTTTTGCCATCCTGTTTAGTTAATCTCGCCGGCACCCCAACCGCAGTTGAATTTGGCGGCACATCCTTAATCACAACTGCATTTGCGCCAATGTAAGAATTATCGCTAACTACAATATTACCTAAAATCTTTGCACCTGCGCCGACAACAACATTATCGCCCAATGTTGGATGTCGCTTTGCCTTTTGCTTTCCTGTTCCACCCAAGGTCACACCCTGATATAAAGTAACATTATTTCCGATTACCGTTGTTTCACCGATCACCACACTCATTCCATGGTCAATGAACAAACCCCGGCCAATCTCTGCGCCGGGATGAATCTCAATCCCTGTCAGATGCCGGCTAAACTGACTGAGTAGACGCGCAAGAAATTCCAGTTTAATTTTATAAAAAAAGTGGGCAATACGATGGCAAATTATCGCATGAAGCCCCTGATAAAGAAAAAGAACCTCGAAGAAACTATAGGCAGCAGGGTCTCTGTTCAGGGTTGCCTTTATTTCCGGATAAAATAATATTGCCAGGATTATAAATTTTAAAACAGCAAGAGTAACAATTAACCCTACGATTATCAAAAAAATCATTTAATATTACCTCCTCTTAACAAAACAACTGCCCAGGCAGCAATTGCCTGCGCACGACCAATTAACCCTAATCCTTCGTTAGTCGTCGCCTTAATACTCACGCAAGAAGGACTGATATTTAGAATCTTTGCAATATTGCTTTCCATCTTCAGTCTCATCTGAGCAATTCTTGGCTTTTGGGCAATTAAGACAGAATCAATGTTGATAATTTTAAATCTCTTCTTTTTAAGAACCGTGCAAACCGCCTTTAGAAGCTTTGTGCTCCTCATATCCTTATATTGAGCATCATCATCAGGGAACATCTTGCCAATATCACCCAAGCCTGCTCCTCCTAAAAGAGCATCTGCTATTGCATGCACAAGCACGTCAGCATCAGAATGCCCTGCTAACCCCAAAGGATGTGCAATCTCAATGCCGCCTAAGAATAACTTTCGGCCTTTAACCAAGCGATGAATATCATAACCAATACCTACTCGATACATAATAAACCCAGATTAAAAAATCCAAAAAGCGTAAAGTGTAAAGCTAAAAGCGTAAAGCTAAAGTGCAAAGTTTAAAGTTTTTTAAGAAAGTTTTGAGTTTTAAGTTTTAGTTTTGCGCTTTACATTCTGCGCTTTACGCTGAAATATATTATCTGATTTTTGATTTTTTAATATTGCCTCAGCAAATACCAAATCCTCGGGTGTGGTTATCTTAATATTAAAATATGAACCAGGAATCACCTTTACCTTTAGACCTAACTTCTCAATCAGCATTGCATCATCAGTAACATAAGAACGGCGCAATCTTTTTTTATATGCCTTTAAGATTAAATCCTTGGCAAAAACCTGTGGGGTTTGAATCTCATATAGATTCTCTCGCCTCAAGGTTCTGCGAACATATCCTCGTTTGTCCAACTCCTTTATTGTCGCCTTTAAAGGAATACCTAAAACAGCAGCACCACTGTCTCTGGTTTCCCGCGTAAGACGACTGACCATTGCTGAATCTATAAAAGGCCGGCAAGCATCATGTATCAAAACAAAATCGGAATTTTTGCTTACATACCTTAAGCCACTTTTTACAGAATCAGTACGTCGGGCGCCCCCAAAGACCAATTTCTTAATCTTCTCTAACGGGCGCTTCTTTAGACACCTCTCGAATTTACTGAGATTACCTCTGGAGACAACAAGGATAATCTCACGTATCTCTGGATGAGAATCTAATATGCTTAAAGAATAAAGAAAAATGGGTTTATCTCTTAATCTTACGAGGGGCTTTGGTATGCTTGAATTTAACCGCAGGCCAAAGCCTGCGGCAACAACGATAGCACTAACAAACATCTCAATGTTGTAATTTAGAAAAAATCATCCTGCCTGCTGGTGTCTGCAACACAGAGGTAACGCAGACTTTAACATCTTGGCCAATCAAGCGACGGGCATCCTCAACAACTACCATTGTTCCATCATCAAGATAACCTACTGCCTGATTATGTTCTTTTCCATCACGAATCAATTTAATCATCAGATTCTCACCGGGAAAAACAACAAGTCTTAAGCTATTAGCGAGTTCATTAATGTTTAAAACACCTACCCCTTGAATACTGGCAACCTGCGTAAGATTAAAATCGACGGTTAATATCCGTGCCCCTAAATCCTTAGCCATGCGCACAAGCTTACTATCCACCTCTTTTGTACCCGGAAAGTCCTTCTCGCTGATTATTATATTAACTTTTTCCTTCTTCTGTAAATTAGTGAGAATCTCAAAGCCCCTTCTTCCTCTCTGCCGCTTTGTTGGGTCAGTAGAATCAGCGATCAACTGAAGCTCTTTGAGAACAAAGCGCGGCACAATGATTCTCTCGTTTAAAAATCCTGTCTTTATAATATCGCCGATTCTGCCATCAATAATTGCGCTTGTATCTAAAATAATTGCTCTGCCTTTTTTATCTTGGCCAAAGGTATAAGCATGAGAAATAAGAGAGCTATATCTGTCCTTTAATACGATCAAAAAACCCACTCCTGTCCCAAAGAATAATCCGTAAATAGCCTCACCCCTTAAACTACCTATTTGATAACCAATCAAGCCAAAAACAAGAATAAAAAGAAGACGAACTAATAAAAGTTTCATTTATTACTCCCCTTTGTAACTGCCACATCCATTGCCTCTTTTAAACTTCCTACAGATATCAAATCAAGTCTGTGGCCTTTATTGTCAGAATCCTTTAAATTGCCCTTTGGTAAAATACAGGCCTTGAACCCCAATCTTTGCGCCTCCTTTAACCGCAAACCAACCTGTAATACGCTGCGGGTTTCACCGCCCAATCCCACTTCACCAAAAATGATACTATTATCAACAACTGGCTGATCAGAAAAAGCAGAGGCAATCGCCAAACTGACGGCCAAATCTGCTGCCGGATCCTCTATCTTTATTCCTCCAACAACATTTATAAAGACATCCTCATTTTGTAAATGGAGGCCGATTCTTTTCTCTAATACAGCAATGAGAAGGTTGAGGCGATTATAATCAAAACCCTGGCTGCGGCGACTTGGATAGCCAAAGCCAGCATGAGAGCATAATGCCTGGATTTCCACAAACAAGGGTCGAGTTCCCTCTAAAATAGAAGTAACTACTGTGCCAGAGACATTATGCTCTCGCTCCTCTAAAAAAACCTGTGAAGGATTTCCTATTTCTTTTAAACCCTGACTGGTCATTTCAAAAACACCAATCTCATTAACTGAACCAAAGCGGTTCTTCACTGCCCGCAATATACGATACAAAGAGAACCCCTCTCCTTCAAAATAGAGGACACAGTCCACAAGATGTTCCAAAACACGCGGTCCAGCAATTGTGCCCTCTTTAGTAATGTGGCCAATAATAAATATACTTATCCCTCTTGATTTAGCCAGCATTGCCAGTCGGCCGGCAACCTGTCTTACTTGACCGACACTTCCGGGGCTGGAACTAAGTTCGTCTGTAAACATAACCTGGATGGAATCAATAAATACAACCTTTGGATTTAACTTGTCAATATATTCTAAAATCAAAGAAAGGCTTGTCTGGCTGACAATATAAAGACAGTCCTTGCCTAATTCTGCGCCTAATCGCTTCGCACGTAATTTTATTTGCTTTTCTGACTCCTCTGCACTTACATAAAGGACGCGCACTCCCTCCTTTGTCAATCCTTGGCAAATCTGCAGGGAAATCGTTGACTTACCTATGCCCGGTGGCCCACCAAGCAAAATCACACTCCCCCCTACAATTCCACCGCCCAAAACTGTGTCTATCTCACCAATATTAGTTTTTATACGCTTAAAATCTTCGACTGAAACATCCCTCAGTAACCGAGGCTGACCCTTAAAGAATAAAGGGGTTGTTTTCTTTCCTGTCTCTGGAGCTGTGTAAGTCTCCTCAACAAATGAATTCCAGCTACTGCAATCAGGGCATCTGCCCAGCCACTTTGGAGATTGATAGCCACAGTTCTGACAGCTAAATACTGTTTTATTCTTCACCTTTAACCTTTTACCTTTTACCCTTGGTCTCTTTGAACAGCTTCCATGGATGTTGACGAATATCACTGACCAATGCCTCTAATTCTTTATATATTTTATCATCATAAAGCAATCTACCCAGGGTTCCCTCTTTTGATTTTAATCGTTGAATTAAATCATTTAATTCCACATACAAGCTTTCATCATACAACAATTTCCCTAAAGTCCCCTCTTCTGCTTTTATCCTCTGAATAACCTCCTTTAAATCATCGGTTATTACTTCTGCATCCTCTAACCAGCTCTGCATTAATAAGGGACTTTTACCAATCAAGTAACCGTCGCGCTGCAGAAAGTCATTGCTGTCAGATGTAGGTACAATCTCAATATATTTCTCACCTAAAAGCCCCAATGTGCAGATATATACAGCAGAGTCCCTGGGAATCAATAAATTCTGTTTTAACCAGGCAATAACCTCAATCTGCATCTTGCCTTCCTCTGCATTTTGCTTAAAATTAACCTTTTTGACCTCGCCCGCTTCTAAACCAGCCACACGGACAGGGGAACCGGGCTTTATGCCACCAGCAAAATCAAAGATAATTCTAATTGGATATCCTTTGTAGAAACTCCTTAAATCAGCAATGCTAAAAACAAATATCGCTAGAATCACCAAACCAACAAAAACAAATATACCAACCTTTAATTCTATTTTGGATTTATCGTCCATTCGTCCTCCTCTGTAATTGGACCCCGAGACAGTCCATTAATAAATTGGTGCACAAATGGATTATCTGTATTTTTAATCTCCTCGGGCGAGCTACTATAAATAATCTTTCCATTGTAAAGCATACTGATCCTATCTGCTACTTTGTAGGCACTATTCATATCGTGAGTAACAGCCACAGAGGTTATCTTCAGTTTTCTCTGAAGTTCTTTAATCAACTCATTAATCGCGTCAGCTGAAATTGGGTCAACCCCTGTTGTTGGCTCATCATAAAGGATAATCTCCGGGTTTATACAGATTGCCCGCGCTAAAGCTACGCGTTTCTTCATTCCGCCACTTAATTCTGACGGCATCAAATCCTCTACCCCTTCCAGGCCAACCAACCTTAATGATTCCTTCACGCGCAAGAAGAGTTCATTGCCGCAGAGATGCCTGTGTTCAATAAGGGCAAAACCTACATTTTCTAAAACATTTAAAGAATCAAAAAGGGCACCACCCTGAAAAAGCATTCCCATCTTCAGACGCACAAGATTCAACCCCTTTTCATCCAACTTGGTAATATCCTTTTCATTAATCAGGATACGGCCCCTATCTGGCGTTAAAATACCCATAATATGTTTTAATAAAACTGATTTTCCACATCCGGAACGGCCAATAATTACTGTTGTCCTGCCTTTTTCAATAGTCAAATTCAGCCCGTCCAGAACCTTGTGATTATTGAATGACTTTGTTAAATTTTCTATCTTAATCATTCTTAAGGGAAGGCAAAATAGAAAAGCGCTGTAAAAAGGCAATCGGCCACGATAATCAGGATAAATGAAGTTACAACAGTATTGGTGGTGGCGCGGCCAACTCCTTCTGCTCCGCCTTTTGCCTTAAAGCCATGGTAACAGCTTGTTATTGCAATAATCATACCGAAGAAAATTGTCTTTAATAATCCGGAGAACAAATCCTTAAACATTATTGCATCAAAAGTAATATTCAAATACATGCGCGAGGTAATCCCTAAGCGATAAACACAAATAATATATCCTCCTAATATACCAAGCAAATTAGCGTAAACTGTCAAAAGGGGAAGCATTAGGCTAAGGGCGATCAGCCGCGGCAGGGCTAAATATTTTATTGGACTGTAGGCTAATGTTTTTAAAGCGTCAATCTGCTCAGTTACCTGCATTGTTCCAATCTCGGCAGTAATTGCCGCGCCTACCCGGCCAGCCACAACCAGGGCGGTAATCACAGGCCCCAATTCACGCACCATAGAAAGTGCAACAATGCTGGCAATATACATTTCACTGCCGAGCCGCTGCATTAAATATGCTATCTGGAGTCCAAAAATCAATCCAAGAAAAAATGAGATAAGCGAAACGATAGGCAAGCTATCAGAGCCACTGCGTTTAGCGAAGTTCAATGTGCGCTTAAACTCAAAGGGACGGGTAAAACAATAGCGAAGACAAAGAAGGAATAATACGCCTAAGCCACCAAAGAAATAAAAAAAAATTGAAAAAGATTTACCTATTTTTTTCAGCCAATTTAGCATTAGACCTTTCCGCTTTATTCAAAAACCAACTCTTCGCCCTTACGCTCTACATGAATGAGCTTTTTCTTCTTTAACTGGCCGGAGATTATCTGAGTGGATAAGGGGTCTTCTAAGTAGCGCTGCATTGTTCTTTTTAACGGCCGCGCCCCAAAAACAGGGTCAAAGCCCTTCTCAACGAAAAGTTGCTTTGCTTGCACACTAACCTTTAAAGTGAGACCTTGGTCTTTCAGACGCTCACCAAGCTCGCTAAGCTCTAAATCAACAATTGCGTCCAAATCCTCCTTTGCCAGAGGATGAAATACAATTGTCTCATCAATGCGATTTAAAAACTCTGGTTTGAATGTCTGTTTTACCTGCTCAAGGAGCTTCTCTTTCATCTCTTCATAACCCAATTCCTCTTTCTGTGCCTTAAAACCGAGTGAGCTGGTCTTACGAATTAAGTCTGCGCCAACATTTGAGGTCATAATCACAATGGTATTGCGAAAATCTACCCTTCGTCCATAACTGTCTGTTAGTCTTCCCTCTTCAAAAACCTGCAAAAGTAAATTAAATACATCAGGGTGTGCCTTTTCAATCTCATCTAAAAGGATTACGGCATAGGGTCTGCGCCTGACCCTCTCTGTGAGTTGACCCCCCTCTTCATAACCCACATATCCTGGCGGCGCACCAATAAGTCTGGAGAGATTAAACTTCTCCATATATTCAGACATATCATATTGAAGAAGGGCATCTTCATCACCAAACATAAACTCAGCCAATGCACGGGCAAGTAATGTCTTACCTACTCCCGTGGGGCCCAAAAAGATGAATGAGCCAATCGGCCGCCGCGGGTCTTTTATCCCGGAGCGTGCACGCCGGATAGCGCGGGCAATCGCTGAAATTGGTTCATCCTGTCCAATCACGCGCTGATGCAATTCATCCTCAATTCTTAATAACTTCTCCCCCTCTTTTTGTTCCAATCTAAAAAGAGGAACGCCTGTCCATTGTGATACAATCCTTGCAATATCCTCAGCGCAAACTTGTGGCTTTAATCCATCTTTTGTCTCTTGCCAGCTCTTATTTAGTTGCCCTAATTTTTCACGTGCCTGTTTTTCTTCATCGCGCAGAGTTGCCGCCTTTTCAAAATCTTGAGATTTAATGTATGTTTCTTTCTCCTTCTTGATTGCCTCAATCTTATCTTCTATCTCCTTAATCTCCGGCGGAGGCACTAAAACATTCAAGCGGGCACGTGAGCCTGTCTCATCGATTAAATCAATTGCCTTATCAGGAAGATACCTTCCGGTTATATAACGGTCAGAAAGCTTTGCTGCTGCTTCTAATGCCTCATCAAGATATGTCACACGATGATGAGCCTCATATCTTTGCCGCAAGCCCTTTAATATCTCGATCGTTTGGACAACATTAGGCGGCTCAACTGTAATTGTCTGAAATCTCCGCTCAAGAGCAGCGTCCTTTTCAATATGCTTGCGATATTCATCGAGGGTAGTTGCGCCGATACATTGAATCTCTCCCCTTGAGAGGGCGGGCTTTAAAATATTAGAAGCATCGATTGCACCCTCTGCAGCACCGGCGCCGACAAGGGTATGAAGTTCATCGATAAAAATAATTACATTACGTGAACGCTTAATCTCATCCATTACTGCCTTAATCCTCTCCTCAAATTGGCCGCGATACTTTGTACCAGCAATCATCAAGGCTAAATCCAGAACAATAATCCGCTTATTTTTTAATAGCTCCGGCACATTGTCGGCAATAATTGCCTGAGCAAGACCTTCCACAATAGCAGTCTTGCCTACTCCTGCTTCGCCTAAAAGAACAGGATTATTTTTTGTGCGCCGGCTGAGTATCTGAATTACTCTTTCAATCTCAACACGCCGGTCAATCACCGGATCAAGTTTTTCCTCTTTAGCAAGAATAGTTAGATCTCGACCAAAGGCATCAAGGGCGGGTGTTTTGCTTTTGGCCTTCTGAGGCTGGCTATATCCGGGGGTGGCCGAACCTAAAAAATTCATGATCTGCTTACGCATCAGCTCTAAATCAAGACTTAAATTCATCAACACCCGAGCTGCTACTCCTTCACCCTCACGAATAAGACCCAAAAGTATATGCTCTGTGCCAATATAGTTATGGCCTAAAGCCCGGGCCTCTTCAGCAGCTAACTCCAGAACCTTTTTTGCACGCGGGGTAAAAGGAATATCGCCGATAATCTGCGTGGAGGGACCAATCTGCACCAGTTTTTCAACCTCTAAACGAATTGCCTGTAGGGATAAGCCCATATTCTCCAATACTGCTGCCGCCACTCCCTCGCCTTCACGAATAAGGCCCAAAAGTACATGCTCGGTGCCAATATAATCATGATTAAAATGCCTTGCTTCTTCTTTTGCTAAGATAATTACCTTTCTTGCACGCTCTGTAAAACGATTAAGCATTGTAAATCCTCCCCTTATTGTAATTTCTGCCGTAATACCTCTGCTCGCTTTAAATCTCTCTCCCGGGCGCTCAGTTTTTTTTCCTCAATCTTCTGCAAATGAGCAGGCTGGGTAATCAGAAATAGCTCATTAACAGTGCGCGCGTTAATCTCTTTAATCATACCCAAATCCACACCGAGTCTGACCATTGAGAGCAACTCAATTAGTTCCTCTGAACTAATCAGATGTGCGCTTTTAAGAATCCCGAAGGCACGCCAGATTCTATCTTCAAGAAAGGCGTGATTACGGGAAAGCAATACCTCGCGCATACTTTTTTCCTGTCCAATTACCTGCCGGATTAAACCATTTAGATTTTGCAAAATCTCCTCTTCTGTATGCCCCAAAGAGACCTGATTTGAAACCTGAAAGAAATTGCCGTGAGCCTTTGTTCCTTCTCCGTATAGACCACGCGTGGTAAAACTCAATTTTGCGATTGCCTCTAAGATGCGATTGATTGAATTACTCATTACCAAGGCAGGCAGATGCAGCATTACTGAAGCACGCATCCCTGTGCCTGTATTGGTAGGGCAAGTAGTTAAATAGCCCCAGTCAGGCAAAAAGGCAAAATTTACCTCTTGGCTTAAAATATCATCAACCTTATTAATGATATTAAATACCTCAAAGAGGTTAAAGCCGGATTGCACTACCTGAATTCTTAGATGATCTTCCTCATTGACCATTATTGCTAAGATTTCTTCATCATCAATGATAATCGCTTTATTGTTTGAGGCGCGGGCGAATTCCAGAGACATAAGATGTCTCTCTACCAGGAACTGACGGTCAATCCCGCTTAGTTCACTTAAAGCAAATACAGTCGTCTTTTTCAATAAATCAACGGAGGATACTATTGTCTTTATAGTCTTTAGGATTTCCCCTGATTGAATTTTGCCCGCTTTATGAGGAAAGGGAAAGCCGGTCAAATTTCTTGCCAGACGAATACGGGTAGAAATAACCACATCTGAATTTGGGCCTGTCCCCCTTAACCACTCTGTCGTATGATTTATAAGATTATTTATTTTCATTCTTCTCTAATCTTTTAATCTGATCACGAAGCTGCGCTGCCTCCTCAAAGGCTTCCTCCTCTATTGCCTTCTGGAGCCTAAGGCGCAATTCCAATAAACCTGCCTTCTTTTTCCCCCGGCCAGACACCTTAAGAGGCACTTTACCTCGATGCTGAGTTGAACCATGGATGCGCTTTAAGAGAGGATTAAGATACCGTTTAAAGATAATATAACATTGAGGACAACCTAAGCGGCCAATCTTCTTAAAATCCTGGTAACTAAATCCACATTTTGGACATTTAAGCTGCGCCCCGAGTTTCTCTTCATCAGGCTTTTCCGTAAACTGGGCAAGGCCGGCTAAAAGATCTGCAAGGCCAAACTGCTGTTCCATCTCAGTACTCTTTTTATGGGCACAGCCCTCACAGAGATGTAATTCACTGATTGCTCCATCAACAATCTCAGTCAGATGCACTGTTGCCTGGTTTTTCCCACAAAGGTCACATAGCATTCTTAGTATCTAATTCCCTCTATTCTTGTGCGCTTTCTAAACTCCTGCCTCAACATCGAGAGCATCTTTCCCGGTTTTCCTTTACCAATAGTTCTGCCATCAACAGAAACTACAGGAACAAGCTCTGCTGCTGTGCCGGTTAAAAATACCTCATCAGCAATATAAAGCTCGTGGCGGGTAAGCACGTGTTCGTGCGCAGGAATCTTCAAATCGCGGACAATTTCTAAAACTATATCACGCGTAATTCCCCGCAGCGTCCCCATACACTGGGGCGGCGTATAAAGCTGGTTATCTTTCACAAGAAATATATTATCGCCGCTACACTCAGCAATATAACCAAGAGCATCAAGCATGATTGCCTCCTGGAAACCGGCGTTGATTGCCTCTATCTTTGCCAGAATATTATTTAAGTAATTCAGTGACTTAACCTGAGGATTTAATGCCTCGGGGTGATTGCGAATCGTCGGAACAGTAATCAACTTCAAACCACTTTTGTAGAGTTTATCCGGATATAAAGCAATCTTATCAGTAATGATAATAACGCTTGCATTGCCTTCACACTTGTAAGGATTCAGTCCTAAATCTCCTTCTCCGCGCGTCACAATCAGCCGAACATAACCATTATCTATCTTATTTATCTTTAATGTCTTGATTACTGCTTCAATCATTTGCTGTTTATTCAAAGGAATAGTCAAAACAATGCTCTGCGCTGATTCAAAAAGGCGCTCAATATGCTCCTTTAGTTTGAAAACTAAACGGTTATAGCTGCGAATCCCCTCAAATATACCATCTCCGTATAAAAGCCCGTGGTCAAAGACAGAAATCTTTGCTTGTTTCTTCTCATAAAATTTACCATTAATATAAACCTTCATTGATTCTCCTTTTTAAGTTTCCCGTCCTTCAAGTAGAAAATAATGTCGCCTGCTTCAGTCAACTCCTGATTATGTGTTACCAAAATAACGGTTAAGCCCTCTTTGGAATTTAACTCTCTAATTAACGATATCAGTTCTTGTGTATTTTTTGAATCTAAATTTCCTGTTGGCTCATCACAAAAAAGCAAAGATGGCTTATTGATCAGGGCGCGGGCAACAGCAACCCGCTGTTTCTCTCCGCCAGATAACTGATAGGGAAAGTGATTTATTCTATCACTTAAACCCATCCTTTGCAAAAGATTCCTCGCCTCATTCTTCACAAACCTGGCTTTAGCCCCAAATAAAGCAGGCAGCATCACATTTTCCAATACCGTGAACTCAGATAATAAATGGTAAAATTGAAAAACAAAACCTATCTTTTTTTCACGCAGCCGGGCTCGCTCATAATCAGAAAGTTGATAAATATCCCTATCTTCGACATAGACACATCCTTCGCTGGGGGCATCTAACCCGGCTAAGATATGCATCAGCGTTGATTTACCTGCTCCGGAAGGGCCAACAATTGCCGTAAAACTTGCCTTTTTTATTTGCAGGTCTATACCCTTTAAAACATGGAGTTTTTTTATGTCGCTGTTGTAAACCTTGTGTAAATTATGTACCCTCAGCATATATTTTACTCGTATCGTAAAGCCTCGACTGGATTAAGAAAACTTGCCCGGCGCGCTGGATAGATAGTTGCCAAAAGTGTAATTACCAAAGCGCAAACCGCAATCACAGTTAGATCCGGATAAAACCTTAAAGCTACCGGTAAATACTCTAAATTGTAAACATCGGCAGGTAATTTTATAAAATGATACTTCTTAAGCAGAAAACATAAGCCTATCCCCAGACCCAAGCCAAAAGCAACGCCCATAATGCCGATGATTAATCCCTCGAAGGTAAAAATCCGATGGATTCTTTTATTCGACATACCAATGCTCTTCAGTATTCCGATATCCTTTGTCTTCTGAACAACCATCACAATCAGGGTGCTCGCAATATTAAAGGCAGCAACCATGACAACCAAGGATAAGATGATAAACATAGTAATCTTTTCTAACTTTAAAGCGGCAAAGAAATTAGCATTTAAGTCTATCCAGGTTTTGACAATGTAATTGTAGCCTAATAGATTCTGAAGTTTAGATTTAACCGCCTGCGCCTGATTTAAATCAAAAAGTTTTATTGCCATACCACGGACCCCGGACTCTTTTAGTATTGTCTTTGCTAAATTGATGTGCATAAACAAAAGGCCTGTATCATATTCGTACATTCCTGAATCAAATATGCCGCTGACCTTAAGATTGTAGGTCTTTGCTGAGGGCGCAATTAGAGAAAACTGCTTACCGGGAATTAACCCTAACTGCCAGGCGAGCTCTCTGCCGACGATTACACTGTTTTCATCCAGAGAAGAAAGGCTGCCACTAATTAAATATTCCTCTATCTTGCTCACTCCCGGCTCGCTCGCAGGAACAATCCCTTTGAGCCCAATGGCAAATAATTTTTCTTTCGTCTTAATCAGAGCTTGACCCTGAAGAAAAGGACTGATTGCCTTAATCTCAGGAACTGATTTTAGTTTTGAAATTGTCGCCTCTAAATCCTCGCTGAAATCACCGATTAAGATAAGATGAGAGGTATTGCCGATGATTTTGTCTTGAAGGTGTTCGTCAAAACCATTCATCACAGAAATTACAACAATTAAAGCAGCGACACCAACAACCACCCCTAATACAGAAATGACACTAATCAACCTTAAGAATTTCTCTTTTCTTTTCGTCATCAAATATCGCCACGCTATCCAAAATTCCAATCTCATAATATTCAAGGGACATCCTTTGAGCTAATCGGAAGTCTGTCCCAGAACCAATCGGAAGAGTGTCCCCGGTTGGCCTATTCTACTATCGGCCGTAATAAAGGGAATAAGATTACTTCTCTAATGGAAGGCTGATTACAAAAGAGCATCACTAAGCGGTCAATACCGACTCCCAACCCTCCTGCCGGTGGCATACCATGTTCCAGGGCAAGGAGAAAATCCTGATCAATGCTTTTCTTTTCCTCTTTGGGTAAATCCTTAAGCTCTTCTTCAAATCTTCTTCTCTGCTCCAGGGGGTCATTCAGCTCTGAATAGGCATTAGCTACTTCTAATCCCCCGATAAAAAGCTCAAACCTCTCCGAAAGATAGGGATTGTCGGGCTTTCGTTTTGCTAAAGGACATAACTCCGTAAATAAATCAACAACAAAAACCGGATTTTCTTTCTTTGTCTCAATTAAATCAGCAATTAAATTAAGCACGAAAGAGCGCGAGAAAAATCCTGACGGGACCTCAACGCCTTTCTTTTTTAACTTTTCAATTAAAACCTCTAACCTATCCTGCGGCTCAATATTAAACCTCTTCTTCATCTCTTCGGCAAAGGAGACCTCCTGCCAGGAAGTCAAATCAATGGTTGTATCTTGATAGACAATTTCCTCTTTTCCAAAAATAGTCTTTGCCAAAAAACGGAACAACTCCTCTGTTAACTTCATCACACCCCGGCAATCACTATAAACAGTATATGCCTCCAGCATTGTAAACTCAGGATTATGCCGGGTGGAAACACCCTCATTGCGAAAACTGCGGTTTATCTCATAAACCCTCTCAAAACCAGCCACCAACAACCTCTTCAGATATAATTCCGGAGCAATACGCAAGAAAAGCTCTAATTCGTATTCATTATGATAAGTCTTAAAAGGCCTTCCTCTTGCGCCACCAGCAATAGAATGAAGCATTGGCGTCTCAACCTCAAGATAACCACGCTGATTTAAAAATTCACGAATGCTGCGAACAATCTGACTGCGGCGTAAAAAAATCTCCTTAACCTCCTTGTTGCTCAGGATATCTAAATAACGCTGCCGAAAGCGGCTCTCTATATCCTTTAAGCCATGCCATTTTTCCGGAAGTGGCCTTAATGCCTTTGAAAGCAGGTTAAACTCGCCAACCTTTATTGTTGGCTCACCCATCCGCGTCTTGAACGTCGAGCCTTTTACCGCAATAATATCCGCGACCTCAATCGCATCGAATAAAGAAAACTTCTCTTTGCCGAGGCTTGCCTCTTGCAGATATATCTGAATCTTGCCTGTTGCGTCCCTTAAATCGCAAAATACGACCTTCCCGTGCAGGCGCTTAGCGATCACCCTGCCGCAGACCTCAACGTTCATCTCTTCTTTAAAATCCCTTGTTACCTCTGCGATTGCAATGCGTTCAAGCAAAGAAACCCCTGCGTAAGGCTCGATGCCTTTCTCCTTAAGAAAATTAAGCTTGGAAATCCGCTGTTCTCTAATTTCGCTCATCTCCATAATCTGGCTCCATATTCTGGTATTACACTGGTATTATATAAGAGAAAAGTATGCCTGTCAATAAACCCCGAAAAACTCAAACTAATAAGCTATTGCTTATAAATAGGCAAGTAAAAATACTCCTAAGCCTAAAAATAGAACAGCCATTAATATTTTTATTGTTCCGATGTGCCTTTGTGTGAGGCGGGCAAATTGCGAAGAGGTTACTCCCCATAAAGCAAATAACAGAATGAGGCAAAGAGGAAGGATAAACATTAAGTTATAAAGCAAAAGGTAAAAGAAGGCCTTTAATTTAAAAGTAGTCATCTTTAAAACAAAAACAATGGTCGGTAAATAAACCTGGCCTGTGCAGACTGCCTCAAAAACGGAAACAAAAACACCAACAATAAAAGCGCTAAGAATTAATCTTAATATATGATTTTTCCCCTCTCCCCCATCCTCCTCTTTGCGATAATGTAAGCGGATTACCCGATGTATCCTCTCTTTAAGCCCTCGCGGTAATTGCAAAACCAACCTTTGCGTCCGGCCTGTGCGCCGGAATTTTACAAAATCATAAAAGGCCAATCCCGCCAAAACAAAACAGAGCATTGCACAAGCAATATACAAAATCTTAACAACCGCCCAATATGCCTTTAATTGATAAAGAAAGCTAAACAAGCCCAACCCAAGAAGAACATAAACAATAAATACTGCGCTGATAAAAGATAAACCAATAGCCAGAATATAACGCCTGCTGTAACCCCGTAATGCTAAAAAGGAGATAAAAAAGATGATTGCCGTAAAAGCACAGGGGTTTATCCCATCAATCAACCCGGCACAAATAACTCCTATGGGAGTAAAAACCCGAAAGCGGGAAACAATCAGCGCAGATAATGCTTTAGTCTTAGAAAGGCGAACCTGCTTCTTTGCGCTTAATACTGTATCAATATGGAGCTCTAAATATTTCTTTATATCGTTTGCACCAACCAAAAATTTCCCATCGATAAACAGGGTTGGCGTCGGCACTCCCTTGGGATGCCAGTTATATTTATTTCCTAATGCCAGGAATTTTGCATAACTGCCGGCATCATCAATAATATTTAATTCCTCTATCTTAACCCTCTCTCCATATTTCTCTTTGATTAAAGGCAAGACCTCTTTTTTTACCCTACGGCAGGGCCGGCAGCGGGTAGAAATGAACAATAAAATCTCTACCGGCTCCTCTGTTTTTTTCTGGCAGAAACCGTCAATCGAACCCAAAAGAAACAATATTAATGCAGCAATAAGTAATTTCTTCATCCTGGAGATTATAAAAATATAAATTTATTTATCTTTTACTTTTAGGGCAGAATCAATCAATGTCTCTAAATTGTCTCTTATTTCAAATAAACCAACCAGAAACTTCTTTCCAATAAGAATGGTTGGCACTGCTGTTGTGGAAGGCTCGTATTCATATTCTTCTTGGATAGCCAAAAATTCCTTAAGATTATCCTGTTCGTCAATATTTATCTTTTTAATCTTCAGTCTTCCGCCGTATTTCTCTTTGATTTTGGGCATAACCTCTTTTTCCACCTGAATAGAATAATGGCAGTGCGGTGAATAAAAAAACAGGAGCTCAACGGGCTCATTCACTTCTCCTGCGCCGGGTTTATTTAAACATAAGATAAACAGTGATATAGCAATAATAAAAAATAATTTTGCTCTCATTTTTGTTTTTTATTTTACCTCGCAACATAAACTTGTAAAGATTTTTTATTGACTTAAATCTCATTTAAAGTAAAATTAAACTACTTCCCCCGTAGCTTCCGCCACACTACGTGGCGGACCAGCCATGTTTTGTGGCTGGCAGTTTCTCCGCCAGGTTTTTTGGCGAGTCCACCAAAATACCTGGCGGATTCGCCAAAGTTTTCTGGCGAAGATAGAGCAAGTGTTCGTAGGTATGTTTTATGTTTATATTCTTAAGAGTCTGAAGAGTAACAAAAGATACACTGGATTTACTAACAAAGAACCGCAACTTCGCTTAGTAGAACACAACAGCGGTACCAATTCTTATACAAGAACTAATAGGCCGTTTGTTCTTTTATATAGCGAGAGTTTTCCTTCCGAAAAAGAAGCCAGAAGGCGTGAAAGGTTTCTTAAAACTGGCTTGGGGAGGAAAGTTCTTAATAAACTTATTCCCCCGTAGCTCAGTTGGTAGAGCAGATGGCTGTGCACGAGGCCGAAGGCCGAGCAAAAAAGGTCCAAAGCGCAGCTTTCCTGAGAAATCAGGATTGAAAAAGCGGGCTAATTCAGGGAAGTCCACCAAAGTTCGTTGGCGGATAATCCTGAGCTAAATCTCCTGCCGTTGGCAGGAGTAAATGTGCAGAGACTATACACTCGCCTCCTAAAACTGAACTTCGTTCAGTTATGGAGAAGATATAGTCCAAGTCCGAAAGCAATTTCGGGTTACTTGTAACCATCGTGTCCGAGGTTCGAGTCCTCGCGGGGGAGTTTTGAAAAACACCCGCCCTGTATGGGTGGGTTTTTTCAAAGTTGCTCCTAAGAGAATCAGACAGCTAAATTTTGCAATTATGTGGTACGTCTACATTTTAAGGTGCGCTGATGGTACTCTCTACACCGGCACTACCACCAACATATCTCGTCGACTAACCGAACACAACCGCAAAAAGGGCGGAGCCTGTACTAGAGTCCGTCTTCCTGTCAAGCTTGCCCACAAAGAACCCTATCAGACCAGATCCGAAGCCCTAAAACGAGAATCCCAAATTAAAAGCTGGATAAGAAAGAAGAAATTAGCTTTGATCAAAGGCGATTTGCAATTGTTAAAAAGGTTACAAATAAAGAATAAGTGACGACCCTCGCGGGGGAGCCAAATTTTCCAGCAGGCTCGGCTAAGTGGCTGGCGGCTGAGTGCGGGAAAATGGAGATAGTCTTAATCTTGGTTTTGAGGATAACTTAAAAATTGACTTCTCTATTCTCATTATGCATTAAGTAAATAAACCATCAAGGCGAGATAATCACAGAGATGTCTTGTTATTAAAAAATTCCTTCGAGTATATTCTTTAGCCTTTTGACCCATATCAGCCGAAATTTCAGGATTATTTAATAAGTATCTTATTCTAAAGGCGCATCCTTCTATAGAGTTCACGGTAAATCCTGTCTGGCCATAAATAATCTGGACGGTAATGCCGCCTACTGCACCACCGATAACCGGCTTACCTTTCCACATTGCTTCGGCAACAGTAAGGCCGAACCCTTCTTTGGTTGATTTCTGTAAAATTACCGTTGCTTTTCTCTGTAAAGCATTTATCTCTACATTTGCATCGGGTGGTAAATTTAAAATGAATATATCTTTATCCTGTGCGGCAGCTTCCTTTACCTCGCGTAACACTTGAGGTCCCTCAGGGTCATCAGTAGCCTCACTACCTGCGAGTACTAGACAACAATCATTATATTTTTTTACTAATTTATATGCCTCTATAACACCCAAAGGATCTTTAAATCTATCAAAGCGGGATACCTGCAAGATTATTGCCTTATCCTGGGGAATATTATGCTTGTTCATAATACTATCTATCTCTTCATTACTCAAATCTTTATTCTTGTCGCTTAACGGGTCAATTGAAGGATATATAAGAAATTGAGGAATATTAAGCTTTTGGGCAAAACTGGGCAATGAAAAAATTAATCCATCATACTGAGATATATAGTCTTTTAGAAAATTCCAGATTTTCCACTGTGGTCGTGATATATCGATGTGACATCGCCATAGCCATTTTGTCTTTTTAGATTTCTTATATACAAGGCCTGCTGGTTGTGGGTCATGGATAATTGTTAATTCCGAATCAAAGGATATTTTACTGGCATTTTTCTGATTAATCCTATTATATTCAGCAAACATCTCTTGAGTAATGTCTTGCTTCTGGCCCTGCAACGCGTTATGAAAACTCTTAGACGTCTGGTAAAACAAAAGGGTTCCTTCCATAACCTTCCAATGGGTTTTTATGCCGAGGTCATTAAATACAGGGACAAGACGATGTAACATTTCCGAAACTCCACCACCTAAGCGTGTTGAATTAACATGCAAAACAGATTTTCCCTTTAGACGCTTAGCTAAGCTATATGCTAAATCAATCGTACCTTTTGGAGCTATTTTCTTATAGGATTCAAGTGTAATATTATTAATCATTTTTCAAACTCTTGTTTACATAAATGAAGTAATCTTGCTCTTAAACCCTCTAAACTGTACATATAACTATCTACCTTCTCAATTTTATCTGCCAATTCTTTGATATTAAGCACTTCCTCTACCCATATTGAAAAATCACTCCTGCCCTTTCTGTCGCGTAACCGAGCCTCAAATATATGATTATAGACTGCACTTGCATCTACTATTTTCAATGCCTCTAAGAATTCCCCTAAATTACTGACTGTAATGCCTGTGGGAACTTCTATAATCCGAGATTGCATAAAGTAAAAAGGTTGGCCATATGTAACGGACGGCACTATTTTTATAGTAGCGAGATGACCATCAATAATCTCTATTAATTCTGTTCTGATGTCTTCAAGATTCTTTTTGCTCGAAGGCGTTATCTCTGCAAGCTTCTCTCCCAAAACCCTATCCCTCACTTGAATAGCTGCCCAGTTAGCGAAATCATTGGGATAAGGACCTGCAATATAAAAATGCCTTAAAAAACAACTGTGTGTATGATAATAGATGGAATCTATTGACACCTCTTTAATGAGTTCCAATAGCTCCATCTCATCGTCCGCTCTTTTACCTAAGAGCTCCTTGATTTCTATACAACCCATAAATAGAAACTTACTCATTTTGATACCTTTTTAGATTATAAACAATACAGCTCATAAACTCAATCTTATTATATTAAATTAGAAGCCTGCTGTCAAAAATAATGACAGCAGGCTGTTTTGTTTTATACTTTTGAATTAATATTCTGCGTGCGACGGCATCAAAGACACAGCCTTTTCTTTTTCATAAAATTTTTCCTCTGCCAATAGCTTACTTGCTAAAGAAAAAATCTTCTCATCCAATTGTTGAATAAATTGATACTGTTCCTGTAATTTTATAATCCCACCATTCATTATAAGATTGCGCAGACTATCTCTATACCCGCAGTAACTAGATAAAGCTCCCAGCCAAAATATAAACTCTGATTTTAAGTCTTGCTTTTGAATTAGAGAAAGTAAGGCCTCTTCGGCCCCGCGTACAAGAGCAAATGAAATTTTCTTAAGCCATCTAAATGTGGCGTAGAGATATCCTATTTCCCAAAAACAATTTACCCTGTCTGAGAAGTAGTCGAAATCTGTAGTCAAAGCTTGAATTTTATCCGTAATGTTTGCAATCCTAAAATTCCAGATATGAGGATCTTCAATACCATAGCCATAAATGAATTTAATACCTGAACTTTCAAGTTTCGGTAGAATAGTTCTAACCTTGGGTAAAAATTCAAAATCATCGGTGAGTTCTTTAGCTAACTGTAGCGATAGGTTAACAATAGGGGGAATAACAAATGTCTTATAGTTTTGATTAATAGAATTTATATCTTTAAGATAATCAAAGACTGAAGTTAAACTCAAGGCAATATTGGCAGGAGTATTTAGCAGATAATCGGATAGAAATTCACCTATATACTCGCAGACTATAGTCTTATCTTCGGGGTATAGTTTCGCGATTTCAGGAGATAATTTATTATTACACTTTAAATAAGTTGTGGTCTCAAGAAGTCTTAGATAGTCATTTTGCTTTGCATAGGTTGTAGATACATAACGCCTGGAATCTTCATCCAGTATGCTACAGACTATCTTAGCATGCCATCTATTTTCGTTATTTAATGTTTTTTCCAGTATGTAGCCATATTTCTTTAAGGGAAAATATAGCTGTGGGGCTGAATCTAATAAAACATTTATCTTGTCCATTTAATCTTAGAACTAGTCTTCATTGCTATTATCTCGATATGAATCTCTGAATGAATCTTTTTTTCTATCGTCCGCACCTGCGCAATCATAATACTCGGGACATTTAGAACAGCAGTTATCCTTTAAGCGATTGTCCTCTTCGCATTTTTCATATTTAGGACATTCATCACAGCACATTCCTCATTTATCTCCTTTATAAAACCTATAAAAATTAATTTTCAAAAGGGTACTGTAAATTAATTTATTCAAAATCAAGATAAGAGTTTGGAGATTCTGTTGCTGACGGTTCTTCAACACTTCCCTTGCAACCGCTATGTCTCCTGTTGGATTCAATCTTTCTTAATATTCTATTTCCTCCAAGGGATATTCTGCTCGTTCTTCATATGTTTCCAGAGGCATATTCTCTTCTTCGTAAGATGTTTTTTCTACAGTAATAACCATAGCCACTTTCTTGCCACCTCTAACTACATATTCAATCTCCACATTATCGCCAACAACAATACTTTTTAGTGAGTCTGCGTTTTTAAGTTCTACATCTGGGTCTACAGTATAGACAACATCTACATTTTCCTCGGTGCCATAATCATACTCTGTAACTACGATTTGGCTAGAAGATATGCTACTTGCTGTACCCCAAGAATATTCAATTTCTTCTCCCCCTTGAGCTAAAGCTACACCCGATACATAGCACATCAAAAGAACCAATACCGATACTGCCGCTACTACTAAATATCTCTGCATTTCTTACCACCTCCCTTATTTGGCTATCTTTGTTTCTGCCGATTTTTTAAGTTCCTTAAGCTTCTCTAAATCCTGCTTAAAAGTCTCTAATTCATTAAGGCCTACAGTAATACTATCAAGCAATTCTTTATGGACTTTTTCCTTTGGTTCTATTAAATAATAATAAACATTAAGCCCTTCTCTTTTATCACCAACTACACCGGTTAACCGTAGTCGTGAAAGGTGCTTGGAAAGATTAGATTGATTTTTCTGGAGAATCTCACAAAGCTCAGTTACATTTAATTCTTGATGATTTA
>JADHWR010000011.1 GCA_016783355.1 Candidatus Omnitrophota bacterium
CAGGCGCAAAATTTTTCTCAACTTTCCTTTCGTGTTCAAGTCTGACTATCGGGGGAGCGGGACTTGAACCCGCGGCCTCTTGAACCCCATTCAAGCGCGCTAGCCAAACTGCGCCACCCCCCGAATAACCTTCCTTGCCCCGTTTGAAATAGGATACCACGGGTATCCGTTATTTCGAATGGGGTTTACTCCTCTTTTAATTCCCTCGTCATCAAGTCCTTAACTGCCTGGCGAGGACTTTTGTTTTTATAAAGAACGTAATAAATCTCGCAGGTAATCGGCATTTTTACCTTATACTTACGACTGAGTTGATAAGCAGCCTTTACTGTCGGCACACCCTCGGCAACCATCTGCATTGAACGGACAACCTCTTTCAAGCTCTTGCCTTTAGCAATCTCTTCTCCCAGGGAACGATTACGGCTAAACGGACTAACACAGGTCGTGACCAAATCTCCCAAGCCGCTTATGCCGCTAAAAGTAGCCTGCCTTGCACCTAATTTTATCCCTAACCGGGAAATCTCAGCTAATCCGCGTGAAAGCAATGCGGCTTTTGTATTAGTGCCAAAGCCTAAGCCATCGGATATCCCGCAGGCAATGGCAATGATATTTTTCAAAGTCCCGCCCAACTCTACCCCAATTACATCTGAATTTGTATAAACACGAAGATAATCGCTACTAAAAACATCAGCCAGCTTTTGCCTCAACCGCTTATCAGAAGAGGCAATTACTGCTGTTGTGGGAATTTTCCTTGCCACCTCATAAGCAATTGTTGGCCCAGAAAGCACAGCCAATCTTACATTTCCCAATTCTTCCTCAATGACCTTAGACATCCGCATTAAGGAATTTATTTCTATCCCCTTTGTTACGCTTAAAAATGCGGTTTTTTTGTCTATATTATATTTTTTTAAACGCTTGAGGATTCGACGAAGATGCTGAGAAGGAATTGCCAGAACGATTAAATCTTCAGCCTCTGTTGCATCCTTTAAATTGGCAGTAATCTCTAACCCGCGCGGAATTTTTATGCCGGACAGAAATCTTGAATTTATCCTCTTTTTCTTCAGATAATCTATATAATTGCTAAAGGCACCCCAGAGCTTAACCCGAAAGCCTTTAGTGTGCAGCAAAATTGATAGGGTAGTACCCCATCCTCCATCGCCCAAAACAGATATCTTCATATATTTGTAGTTCCCGGCCCGCCTCACTATCTTGGCGGGCGTGATAAACAGTGCTCCTTATTCGTCGCACCATCACCCCATCCTCCATCACCCAAAACAGATATCTTCATATATTTGTAGTTCCCGGCCCGCCTCACCATCTTGGCGGGCGTGATAAAGCGGGAGACGGGAATTGAACCCGCGTATATAGCTTGGAAGGCTATTGTTCTACCACTGAACTACTCCCGCAAATAAAAATGGGCAGGACAGGATTCGAACCTGTGAAGCACTTAGTGCGCCAGATTTCAAGTGCCCTCAAGTTACCTCGAGGCTTGGACTATCTCATCACCTTAGCTCTTCTGTCTGTTAACAACAAACAAGTAGAACGACAGGTGGTGGGCGCTTAGTCTCTGCACCTTCCCAGCACTTATTTGCAATCAGAGTTCTCTTAATAAATAAGTGCTGGGCTTGGCTCAGGATTCCCCAGCACTAATTTGATCTGCATTTTGATTTCTACAAATTAGTGCTGGGCTTCCCTGAATTCACCCACTTTTCCATTCTGCCTTTCGGCAGAACGCTGCGTTTTTCACAGTCTGGTCCGATTGGCCACTCCGGCACCTACCCAATTTTTTATATATTCATCTATCCAAGTTTTAATTAATCCAAGTAAGCGCTTATCATTATACCGAATATGAATTAAACCATAAGGTAATTTTCTCTGACTTAAATTTGGATTACCTTTTCTGATATAGGGCTTAGTAAATTGACTTAGGGAAACTTCTGTGGCTTTGTGCCAATATAGCTTTACTGCTTCTATGTCTTGATATGAATAAGCATAAAGGTAAATTCTTAATCGCGCTTCTTTTACACCGCAAATCTCTCTTAAAAATCTCAAAAAGATTCTAATCATTTCTGGATTGCTATTTGCGAAATCAACTGTATCTCCCTTTAAAGTACCTTCTGCCCAATATAACATAACGCCAGCAATCTTTAAATATTCTTCTTCAAGAATTAAATTATCTTTTGTCATAAATTGAGGCTTATATCTATTTGCTATATAATTTGCTTCAGACCGATTCCGGCGTGCAATCTTGTATTTATTCATAGAATTATACATAGTCCAAGGGGAAACACCTAGCCTTTTAGCAATTTCTTTCACATTATATTTTTTATCCCAATAAAGTTCTTTAATTCTATTTCTATCTAAGGTTTCTATTTTGGTATTCATTCTATCTAACTAAATTAAACTACTTCTCTAAAATTATCTCCCTTAATCGATTAAATCCTAACTCAATCTTATTTATATCCCCTGCGCCTTGAGCAAAATCAGCTCTTCCGCCACCACTGCCGCCCATAACCACAGCCACTTCCCTTATTAAGCCTGCGGCTTTAAAGCCTCTATCCACTAAATCTGAACCTACACCCAGAAGCAAAAAGGCCTGATTTGCTTTTTGCGCCACCAACAAACAAATAGATTTGGGTAACTTGACTTTTACCAAATCAATTATACTTGCTAATACCTTTGTATCCAACTCAGGAATAACTTGGACAATTAGCTTAATACCTGATAAATCTTCGGCCTTGCTTAATAAATCATTTAGATACACATTTAAATCTGTCTGTGAAAGCGTTCGCCTGCCCTTTTCTAAATCTTTTAATTTCTGCGTTAGCTTCTCAATCTTACTAAGGAGCTCTGTCTCCGGAGCCTTTATGCGCTGGCTCGCCTCAGTTATAATCTCTTGCATTTGCTTTACTCTGGCATAAGCAAAGCGTGATGTTGTTGCCTCAATGCGCCGAATACCAGAGGCGACAGAGGCCGTGGATAAAATCTTAAATAATCCAATCTCACCCGTAGAACTTAGATGTGTTCCGCCGCAAAGTTCGCAGGAATAATCACCAATTGAAACCACCTTTACCCTTTGGCCGTATTTTTCCGCAAAAAACGCTAATGCTCCCCTTTGCCGTGCCTGCGATAAACTCATTGCTTTTACCACAACCTGATCATTATTCCAGATATACTGATTGACCAGTTCTTCAATCCGGCTTAGTTCCTCAAGGCTTATGCTTTGAAAATGAGTAAAATCAAAGCGAAGATATTCTCGGCTAACAAGAGAACCCTGTTGTTTTACGTGCTTTCCCAGGACTCTTCTTAATGCTGCCTGCAGGATATGTGTCGCCGTATGGTTGCGAGCAATATCTTTTCGCCGAATATCATCTATCTTCGCCAAAACAGGGTTATCCTTTTTAAACCCCCCTTGTTTTACCTTGCCAACATGAAGAATCAAGCCATCTTGTTTTTTTGTATCAATAACCTCAAAGATGTTCTTTCCTCTAATAATACTGCCTTTATCTCCTATCTGTCCGCCTGACTCCGGATAAAACGGCGTCTTATCTAAAACAATCTCTGCTTCGTCTGTTGCCTCGATTTTTTCTGCAGGCCTTCCTTCTTTAATCAAAGCCAAAATCTGTGCGCGCGCCTCTGTCTTTCCATAACCAATGAAATTTGTCTTTCTTGCCTTAATCGGCAGGTGTGCAAAATAAAAAACACCGGCTTCCATCTTTCCCTTTTTCTTTGAGCGCTCTTTTTGTAAAGTGAGCAGTTGATTAAATCTTTCCCGATTGAAACTTAAATTATGCTCTTTAAGCCAATCAGAGGCTATCTCAATCGGCACCCCATGGGTATCATAGAGCTGGAAGGCAACCTCGCCGCTATCTTTATCTTTGTCGCCAAAAGCCTTTGCCAATAAATCCGGCACAGAATCCAAGAGAGAAACGAAGTTTTTCTCTTCAGATAAAATAATCTGGCTAATATTCTCCCGGCGCCCCCGAAGATCTGGATAAGGATTGTGCATAATCTCGCAAACCAGAGGAGCTAATCTATAAAGAAAAGGTGCAGTAACGCCCACTGTCTTTAGATTGACAACAGCTTTACGAATAAGCTTGCGCACAACATAACCCCTTTCTTCGTTGGAGGGAACAATGCCGTCATAAATGGCAAAGACAATGGCGCGAATATAATCAGCCACAGCATAAACCAGCTCCTTCCTGCCTCCCGCCTCTTCTTTCCGGCATGCTGAAACAATCTCTTTTATTATCGGCTGAAATAAATCTGTCTTGAAATTTGAATCTACGCCCTGCATTAAAGAAGCCAGCCGCTCTAAACCCATTCCTGTATCGATATTCTTGCGTGGCAGTGCAACTAATATACCGTTATCCCTTCGGTTAAACTGGGTAAAGACAAGATTCCAAACCTCAACGGATTCCCTTCCTTGATTAAAGAATATTTCAGAGCACGGCCCGCAGGGGCCATTTGGGCCCTTTGTTTTTGCTTGTGATGGCCAAAAATTCTCCTTGTCCCCTAAATGCTCAATCTTCTTTTCCGCCAAGCCGATTTTATTTTTCCAAATTCTGTAAGCCTCTTTATCCTCTTTATACACAGAAACCCACAGTTTTCTCTTATCTATTTTTAACACATCCACCAGGAATTCCCAGGCAAAGGCAATTGCTTCTTCCTTTCCATAATCGCCAAAAGAGAAGTTGCCGAGCATCTCAAAAAAGGTATGGTGTCCGCTCGTCTTTCCTACCTTATCTAAATCATCCATACGCAGACACCGCTGGGCTGTTGCCGCTCTCTTTAAGGGCCGGCCCTTACCCAAAAACTCCTTTTTAAACTGATTCATGCCTGCTGGGGTAAAAAGAACTGTTGGGTCATCTGCCGGCACTAAAGAATCACTGGCTAAGATTTTGTGTTTCTTGGATTTAAAAAAGTCTAAAAAATTCTGGCGTAATCTATCAGTGGTCATAGTTGATTAATTGCCTCTAAAATTTTCTCATAGGAAAATCCGCGCCGCATGAGCCAGCCATATAAGCGCTGTTTTGCCCGCCTTCGCTCAATACCCTTAAGCTTTATCCATCTCTCCTTAACCAAATCCGCAAGCACCTTTTCTTCCTTATAATCAGATTTTATCTCGGAAAATGCCTCTCTAATAAATTCTTCTTTGATCCCCTTAGTTTTCAGCTCCTGTTGTATTCTGCGCAATCCAAAGGGTTTTTTAATCCGCGACCCAATCCAGACTCGCGTAAATTCCTGATCATTAACTAAATCTTTCTCTTTGAGTAAAGAGATTGTCTTCTCAGTAACCTCTGGTGTGAATTTTTTCTGGATTAGGCGCTTGCGGATTTCGTATTCTGAACGCGGCCTAAACTTGAGCAAAAGCAAACTATAGGCATAAGGGGAAAACTTAGTCTTCCTTGAGAATAAAGTAGCCACGTTGGGTTCGTATTAATACGTCGCCTTTTAAATCCTTTAGTGCCTCCTGGTAATCTGAGAGCCTGCTTATTTGAATTTGATTTACTTCTAAGATGATATCTCCGGGCACTAAACCTGCCTCTGCTGCCGGGCTGTCGGATTTAACATTAACGACAATTACCCCTTCGTCCTGCGTGAGTCTGAAGTGTTGCTTTAACTCCTCACTAAGTTCCTTAACCTCTAAGCCGCGCCAGTCAGTAGAAACTGCTACAGCCTGCTGTTCTAAATCCTCTGGCCTTTCACCAATTTCAACCTTTAAGGTTTTCTGTTTTTTATCCCGAAAAATCAAAATTCTTGCTTTTTTACCAACAGGTGTTTGCGAGACCAAAGAAATAAGCTGGCGCACATTCTTAATATCCTTACCCTCAAACTTCTTGATAATGTCTCCGGGTTGAAAGCCAGCTTTATCTGCAGGCCCATCCTCTAAAACGCTTGCCACTAAAACACCCTCTCTGTCGGAAAGGCCAAAATGAGCTGCTAAATCCTGATTTAAGTCCTGTATCGTTACGCCTAACCAACCGTAAAGAATCTTTTTGCCCTCCACTAAACGAGAAAGAATCCTCTTTGCATTATTAATCGGTATGGCAAAGCCAATCCCCTGATAGCCGCCACTGGTGCTAAAGATAGCAACGTTTATCCCAATAATTTCACCCTCAAGATTAACCAATGGCCCGCCGGAGTTGCCGGGATTAATTGCAGCATCAGTCTGAATCAGATTGCTATAATCCCGCTCTTGCGATAACATCCTTCCTAACGAACGGTGCAGGGCACTGATTACGCCTACTGTTACTGTTGGCTCAGGATTGTCTAAGGCAAAACCAAAGGGGTTTCCAAATGCAATCACCCAATCGCCAATCCTTAGCCTCTCGGAATCACCCAATCGTGCCACCGGCAGATTGTGTGCCTCAATCTTAATTATTGCTAAGTCTGAACGCACATCCTTTCCTTTAAGTTCTGCCGTAAACTTGCGGCCATCAGGAAGTGTTACGCTAATTTTATCTGCTCTATGAACTACATGTTCATTAGTAAGAATATAACCTTCCGGGTCAATAATTACACCCGAGCCTAAACCGCGCTGTTTGAATTCTCTCTCAGGAATGTCGCCAAAAAAATCCTCAAAAAACCGCTGGAAGAACTCATCGCCAAAAAACTGATTGCCAAAGGAACCTCCAAAATGATGTTGAAATCCACCAATGCGCTGTTTGCACTCTGTGCTGATAGAAACCACTGCCTTACCAGTTGTATCTGCTACCCGCACCACAGCATCCTGGAAATCTGAACCATAAGTCGGCGGCTCTGTCTGGCCAGATGGAGAAAAATTAAAACATGCTGAAATGAGCAACCCAATAATTAAACCGGAAATAACAGCGCTCAGATAAATAAATTTCTTCTTCATTTCCCAGCTCCTTAATGAGACCCAAACTTATGGAATCCGCCAAAGTTCTGTGGCGGATGAACATAAGTTTGATGGTCGAATTAAACCCGATAGCTGCAAGAAAATTTAAACTAAATTTTCCCCCTAGAAATCGCGTAGCGATTTCAGGGACTCAGTCCCGGAAATCCTTCGAATTTCACGGGGGCAGCGCTTTGCTATCGGGACAAACTCTTAAACCTTAATTTTTTCTCTTGTTGCTTTTTCGATTTCTTTTTGTATTTGGGGTTTTTCCTCGAGAAATTTAACTGCCTGCTCTCTTCCTTGACCAAGCTTTTCCCCGGCATAGCTAAACCACGTGCCGGCCTTCTCTACTACACCGCAAGAAAGCCCGGCATCAAGAATGCTTTGTGTGCCGGCGATGCCTCTATCATGGAAAATTTCAAAGATCGCCTCGCGAAAAGGTGAAGCAACCTTATTTTTTACCACGCGTGCACGAATCCTTCCGCCAATAACCTGATCGCCATCCTTAAGAGAAGCAATCCTTCTTAAATCCAACCTTACTGAAGAATAAAACTTCAGTGCTCTTCCACCGGTAGTAACCTCAGGATTGCCAAACATTATACCAATCTTCATCCGGATCTGATTGATAAAAATTACGCAGGTGCGCGATTTTCCGATTGCTGCGGTTAATTTTCTTAGCGCCTGAGACATTAGTCGTGCCTGCAATCCCATATGAGCATCGCCCATCTCTCCCTCAATCTCCGCACGCGGGGTAAGCGCAGCAACAGAATCAATGACAACCAAATCAATGGCATTTGAACGCACCAATGTCTCGGCAATCTCCAGGGCTTGCTCCCCGGTATCTGGTTGGGAGATCAAAAGCTCATCCAGGTTGAGTCCCATCTTACGTGCATAAACAGCATCAAAGGCATGCTCTGCATCAATAAAAGCAGCCGTGCCCCCGCGCTTTTGTGTCTCTTTGATCGTGCTTAAGGTAAGCGTGGTCTTTCCTGATGCCTCAGGGCCAAATATTTCGACTACGCGACCGCGCGGAAGGCCGCCTATGCCTAAGGCAACATCTAAGGTAAGTGCTCCTGTAGGAATTGCCTCAACATCTAAATGGGCGTGACTGCCTAATTTCATTATTGCGCCTTTGCCAAATTGTTTCTCAATCTGCATTAAGGCAATCTCCAGGGCTTTCTGGCGATGATCGATCTCTTGGGTCGTGTCTTTTTCTTTCTTCTTTGTCTGAACCATTCGATACCCCCTTTAATGAAACCCAAACTTATGGAATCCGCCAAAGTTCTGTGGCGGATGAACATAAGTTTGATGGTTGAATTAATCCCGAAGCTTAAGCTAAAATTATCACAGAGAATTTTAGCTTGTTTAAGCAAGGGATATATACATTATTATAGTAATAATGAGACCATGACCTACGGAGTCCGCCAAAGTTCTATGGCGGATTCCATAAGTCTCGTCCTCACTTATTATACCGAGGCTTTTTGACCTGTCAAAGAATTTTCACCCAGCATGATATCTCCTCTAATCTCTTTTAATCGCACAGGGATGATTTGATTCTTCAGATTATCTAAAGATGGAATAGCTACCTTAAGGTAATTGTCAGTCCGGCCCTGCCAGAAACCTCTCTCAACCTCTTTTTCTATCAGTACAGGTAATGTCTTATTCAAAAATTGAGCTTTATATGCGTGGGAGGCTTTCTCTGCAACCACCTTAAGAAGGTGAACTCTTTTTTTTATTTCATTTATACTTATGGCATCTTTAAGTTGAGCCGCTTTTGTTTCTTCTCTTTTGGAATAAGGAAAGATGTGGACTTTCAGGGGTTGTATCTCCTTAATCAGGCTTACGGTATTTTCAAAATTCCCTTCTCTTTCACCGGGAAAACCAACCAAAACATCAGTGGTAAGGCAAAGACGGGGAATTAATCTTTTTAAGGAAATGATCAGCTCAAGGTATTGTTTTCGGCTGTATCTTCGATTCATACGCTTTAAGACCTCGTCATCACCAGACTGGAGGGGAATATGTAAATGCGGACAGAATTTTTGCAAATTGCTTACTTTTTTTATTAATCTTTCTGTTAAATCCTGTGGCTCTATCGAACTTAAGCGAATACGCGATAACCCCTCTATCTTCTCTAATGCCTCAACTACATTGACCAAATCAATATCTTGGTTTAAATCTCTGCCGTATGCACCTAAGCAAATACCGCACAAAACAATCTCTTTGTATCCAAATTCACTCAATCCCTTTGCTTCGTTAATAATCTCGGATAAAGAGCGGCTGCGTGACTTCCCGCGCACCAAAGGAATCTTGCAGAAGCTGCAGAAGTTATTACAACCATCTTGAATCTTTAGAAAAGCGCGCGTGTGATTCTTGAAGTAAGAGATTCTGCTGGTTTGAGGGAAAGCGAGGATAATTTTGGGCTCCGCCGAAGACAGGACCCGCCCTGTACCATACGGTACAGGGACCCGCTTGAATCCTTGTAAGCGGGTGACAGCCAGAAGGATATTGAATTTGTCTTTATTTTTAAAAATCAGGCAATGTCGTCCTTCTTTTAAAATTTTCTCACTGTTGAATTCCGTAAGACAGCCGGTAACGAAAATCTGTGCTTTTGGATTTTCTTTCTCAGCGCGGCGGATGAAATAGAGTGAATCAGAATCAGCGCGGTGAGTAACAGTGCAGGTATTAACCACATAAAAGTCCGCAGGTCTGTTATTTTCTAATTCAACAAAGTCTGCATTTATAAATTGCTCGCGTATTACTTGAATTTCGTATTGATTGACTTTACAGCCTACGGTAAAGAATTTAATGGTTCGCATTTAACCTGATAAACGCAGCCATGGCAACAGCAGCTGTCTCTGTGCGCAAGACCAAATCGCCCAGAGTTATAGGAATAAAGCCATGCTCTTTTGCTAAATTCAACTCCTCAGGACTAAAGTCTCCTTCTGGGCCAATCAGGCCTAAAATATTTGCAGGTTTCTTCTCTAAAGAGACAAAAACATCCTTTAAGCACCTGCTTTTTTCGGCTAAAGCAGGAATTAATTTTAAGTCGTAAGTAGCGCAACTATTAATAACCTCGGCGATGCTCTTTACTGGCTCAATAGAAGGCAAGAACTTTCGTCCTGACTGCTGGCAGGCAGCAATAGAGATTCTGCGCCAGCGCCCAAGTTGGTTGTCTATCTGGTGTTTTTGCCAACGCACGCTCACGCGCTGGGTAACCATCGGAATAATCTTGGCCACACCCAACTGGGTGAGCTTATCCACAATCTGATCGAACTTACCCTTCTTCGGGATAGCGCAGGCAAGGCTAAGCCTTAAATTTTTCTCTTTAAATCTCTTTTTAACTTTGATTCTTAATTTAATATGCTTACGCAAAATCTCCTCAACCCTACAGGTGTATTCGCCTCCTCGGCCGTCAAAGACAAAAACCTCTTCTTTCTCTTTTAAACGCAGAACATCGCAGAGATAATGAATCTGCTCTTTATCAGATATAATTACGCTATTGCCGGAAATAGAATCTTGAGGACAATACAATCTAAAGATGTGCCTCATTCGCAGAAAACCTCAGCGCTAAATATGTAGATTTCAGTTGAAGGGTCTTTCCACGCGTCAAAAGGTAGGCCTGCCTTATGCGCACAAAGATTAGAAAGAAATTCCTCTCTTGACCAGCCTGTCTCAGTAGCAACCTGGGGCAAGAATACACCGCGGTGGAATCCCTTCCTGATTTCTACGCCGTGTTTGCCCATCTCAATCTCGCTCAGATCAGTAATCTTCTCTAATGGACTAAGCACCGAAATCTCAATCTCAACCTCGCTTAACTCTTCTAATTTCAGAGATGGAAATCTTGGATCCCCAACAGCAGCCTCAATTGCCATATCACGCACCGTCAGATAAAGTGGTGCCTGGCCAACCAAATTGCCAATACAGCCGCGAAGTTCTGTGTGCTTGCGAAGAGTAACAAATGTACCGTGAAGTGAAACTAAACTGCTATCGCTCTCTTCAACCTCTAATTTCTCTCCTTTGCTCAAATAGGTCTCTATTGATTTGCGGGCGATTTCCAGCAATCTTTTTCTCTGTCTTTCGCTTAACATACCCTCCTCCCCTTCTTCGTCTTTTTCTTTATTCTCTTTATATATAACCGCCGAGCTATAGCCAACGCAATACTGGCCCTTTTGTTTTTCTCCGAGAACCTCGCTCGTATTAGTATAATTAAGCACCTCGACTTTATTAAATCCCAAATCCCTTGCCGCCAACAGAGCAATAACCACCCCTGTTCCTCCACAAAGCTGCGCTCTTCCCTCCCTAAGAGACTGGTAAAGCTCCTCAATCTTGAACTCCTTAATTAGTGACAAGGTGTAAATATCCATTAATCCTGCCTGTTGATAATCAAAGCCGTGATACATATCGCTGCTGGCAACAATCAGGCAATTTTTGCCTTTGATTGCTTTAGTTATCGTCTTTGCTAACTCCTTGCATTTCTCAAGTTTATTAAAACCTAAAACAATAGGAACAATCTTAAAATTATCTAAGGCCTTTTGTAAAAATGGTAACTCCACCTCAATCGAATGCTCGCCTAGAAAGGCATCCGGATACGAGAAAAACAAAGGGCAATTTAAAAGCAGCTCATAGGCAATATCCTCATCAACAGGAATATCTCCTAAAGGGCTGCGAAATGCGCCCTTTAACCAAACTGAAGCACCTCTAAAATCAACATAATGCGATGGCCCAAGAATTAATACTGTATCAAAATGCCTGCCTTCTACTAACTTAAACCCATAAGCCGCGGTTCTGCCGGAAAACTGATAGCCTGCATGAGGAGCAATAACAACCAGAATATCACCCTTAATCTGTTGCGGTGTTACTTCATCAAAAAATCGCTCAATAGTCTGTGATAACTGCGCAGGTGCAGCAGGATAAAACCGGCCGCTGGCACTGGGCTCCTTAATCTCTTGAGCATAGCAAAGAAATGCAAAATGCAAAATGCAAAAACCCAAAGAGCGAAAAGCGAAAAGCGAAAAGCGCAAAACTAAAGTGTAAAGTTTAAAGTTCTTCTTAAGAAAATTTTGGGTTTTAAGTTTTAGTTTTGCGTCTTGCGCTTTGCACCTTGCGCTACAATATGTCATTTTGATATTTGATTTTTGCTCTATTTCCAAACCCCATGTATCTCCTCTCCACAGAATTTACACCTTCTTTCTTCGTTTAAATTTACCTCCAAAATACTATATCCTTTGCGCCGAATAACTATCCGGCCACACTTTGGGCAGTAGGTATTCTCTGAAGCATGTCCGGGAATGTTGCCGATATAAACATAGTGAAGACCACAATCAAGGGCAATCTTCCTTGCCTTCTCCAGCGTCTCCAGGGGCGTGGGAAACAAAGAAAGCATCTTATATGTCGGCCAGAAGCGCGAAAAATGAAGAGGCACATCAGGCCCTAAATTCTCCTTAATCCAAAGACACATCTTAACTAAGGTCTCCTCGCTGTCATTAAGCCCGGGTAAAACCAGATTGGTTATCTCAAGCCATACCCCTTCTTCTTTAAGAATCTTCAATGTGCGTAAAACCGGCTCTAAATCGCCGGCTGTTAAATTTTTATAATATTCCTGGCTAAAACCCTTTAAATCAATATTTGCTGCATCTAAATACTTTACCAACTCTCTTAAAGGCTCCTCATTGATATAGCCGTTAGAGTGCATAATATTTCTGATGCCTGCTTCCTTGGCAAGCTTTGCTGTATCAAGCATATATTCATAGAATATCACCGGCTCTGTATAGGTATAGGCAATTGTTAGACAGCCAGATTCTTTCACCTTCTTTACCAATTGCGCAGGTGTTAAATAAAGATAATCTAATTCTTCGGGCTTGGCCTGGGAAATCTGCCAATTTTGACAAAACAGACACCTAAAATTACACCCGGCTGTGGCAATGGAATATGCAAAGCTGGAAGGCAAAAAATGAAATAATGGCTTTTTTTCAATTGGGTCAATATGTCTTGCGCAGGGCTTTGCATAGACAAGGCTGTATAAAATTCCCTCGCGATTCTGGCGCACTCCGCAGAATCCCCGCCTGCCCTCAGGGATAATACAGCGATGAGGACAAAGCTGACACTGAACAGTTTTATTTTTAAGCTTTTTATAATAGTAGGCTTCTTTGAGGGGCTCTTCAGAGAAGAAGTGAGAAGGAGAATAAAACAATAGACCAACTAAAGCAAACAGCGCAAGTAATGCAATCAATATTATAAGACTTGCCCTCTTATTTAATCTCATAGCACTCTAAAAGCGTAAAGTGTAAAGCGAAAAGCGCAAAATTAAAGCGTAAGGCGAAAAGCGAAAGGCGTAAGACTAAAGTGAAAAGTTCAAAGTTTTTAAGGAAGTTTTAAGTTTTACACTTCAACTTTTCGCTTTTCGCTTTGAGCTTAATATAATGGAGCGAGCGGGATTTGAACCCGCGACCTCTACAATGCGAATGTAGCGTTCTCCCAGCTGAACTATCGCCCCTATCATTTTATATATCACAAATTAGCTTGTTTGACAATTAAAAAAAGGATGAGGATGTCCCCCGTTATTAGCGAAGCGGGTGGCGAGGCGGTGGGCTGCCCAAAATAGCCCGCAGCGAATTATACCCTATAGAGGCTTCCCCTTGAGCGAGGACAATTTTGGGCTCCGCCGAAGACAGGACCCGCTTGTTGTCAAATGTGGAGACCTGACCCCCCTTTTCTAATGAGTGGAGACAGAGGGCATCTTGGCACTTGCCCTCATCGAAACTTGAGGATTATCAGAGGTGTTACAGGCATGAGGATTTCCATCAGGATCCCAGCAGCTACGAACCTCTATATCAAAATAATTATTGGAAGTGCTATAGGTGAGACAGGTATTGCTAAAATCAGAGCTGATTTTTTGCGCAATAACCTGATAAGAGCCAGGTGAATCTGTATAATTAGAATAAAACCAGACCTCATAATTGCTCGCTGCACCGCGATAGCGATAGGCAATCTGTTTATCGCCTGCGTCTCGCTGGGCATTATTATTAAAATCTATCCACACCCTGAGCGCGCTATCTGCTCCGATATTGCTCCTGTCTATCGGCAGCTGGGTGGAGCTGCCTACTGCCCTGCTGGTATACTTTACCATATATTCGAGAACGCGTGAGGCCTCGTTTTGAATTACTGCTCGCCGGTCAGAATCAATGAGATGATGGTGCACAAACGAATCAATACTCCAGATAGCTAAAGATAAAAGCCCAATCAATGTCGTGGCAATCAGTAACTCAATCAGGGTAACTGAATGTTTATCCCGTACCTTTTTAATGCCTTGCCAGTTATAACCCGGATTAATTTCCCTATTTTTCCCTTTTTGCATGGGTTCAATATTCCACAGAAAGGTGCGGGATTTATTATGAAGGTTCATTCCAGGTAAGCGTAAGCTTTACCTTACGTAGGCGACCACTAAGGAGATTACTGAAACTATAGGTAGGGGTATAGGTAATATTATCTATTGTCTGTGCTGCGGGACAACCAGCGCCTGAGCTCAAGCAATTGCTGCCCCATTGATCCTGACGCACATTCATCTGTAAAGGGTCTAAGAAGCGACGGCCTATCTCTCCTCCGGTCATACGATAGCGCGCATGGCCAGTGAGTCTCTTTGTCGCCACAAATATATTTACCATCCCCGCCATAATCAAGGCAAGAATAAGTAAAGATACAGTAATTTCAATCAGGGTAACTGCCTTTTTCTTAAGCATTAGCAGCCTCCGGTGGTTGCCTTCTCATCAGCAATCCTGATACGCCATGTCCTGTTATCTGCGCCCCTTCTGCGGCATTGAGCACAACCATCAGAACTGCGTGTCTCATAGTCCCAGTTAGGGGTATCACTGGCTCCGCCCTTGGGAAGAGCAAGCTTCAAATTGGTATTGATGCAGGTTTCCTGGTCAGAGGTCCAGGCACCTGTACAATTATAATAAACGACATGCTCCATATGATAAATCTTCTGGCCGGCCTGAATCAGCTTAAGATTTGCCTTTGCTTCGCTATTCAAGGCGTTTTCCTTAGCCTTCTGATATTGCGGAATACCGATTCCCGTTAAGATACCAATAATAATAATCACGATTAATAATTCAATTAGGGTAAACCCCGTTCGAAATAGTTTAATACGTTCCATTCGTGCTTTCTTTTGTGAGGTCTAAATTCAGGCGATAGCTTTTTCTTCCTTGACCCGACGCTGTTCGGTTTGCTCTTGCCCAGGGATTAGAAAAGCTGTAAGTAAAATCGCCGCCGGGGTCAACCGGTGCCGTCGTAAAGATATCCAAATTGGTCAATGTTGAGGTATAAGCGCTATTTTCTAAATAATAGCGTTTCTCAGAAGCAACAATCTCTGATAAAGTTGCCCAGGCCTTTGCCGCCCGCGCTCCTTCTGCTGCTCCCTGATAACGCATTATGCCAATCGAGGCTAAAGTACCAATAATCAAAACAACAATAATTAACTCTACTAATGTAAAACTTTTTTTCATCTTCAGAATGTCATTGCGAGCCCTTTTTTGTCATTGCGAGCCCTTTTTTGTCATTGCGAGCGAAGCGAAGCAATCCGCGAAGCAATCCCATTGCGGGTCCTGTCTTTGGCGGAGCCCAAAATTGTCCTCGCTCAAGAGGAGCCTCTATAGGGTATAATTCGCTGCGGGCTATTTTGGGCAGCCCACCGCCTCGCCACCCGCTGGATTGCCGCGTCCCTTCGGGGCTCAGAATGACAGCCTTTTGCTCGTCTCAAAGTATTAACTAACTACAAGCCTCTGACCAGGTTCCAGAAGCAGCATCCATTGTGTAGGTGCACGTTGCTGCGCCTTTCTTCGTGGCTGTAATCGTTGTGCCGGACATGGTATAAGTATAATTTGGGCTATTTGGAATGGTCAAGCTCATCTCTGGTGAGCCATCACCATCAAAATCTACAGAGACTGTGCCGCCATTGACAACGCTACTCGTATTATAAGCTGCGTTTACACTATAATAAGCTTGCTCTATTTCCCTGATTTGGGCTAAAGTAGCTAAGGCCTCGGATTTCCTTGCTTGTTTGATGGCATCAAAATAGCGAGGAATTCCAATCGAGGCTAAGATACCAAGGATGATGATTACAATAATCAACTCCAGCAGTGTAAAACCCTTTTTCATCTAATACCTCCTTAATGAGTCCGCTAAAGTTCGTTGGCGGATGAATTGATCCCGCCGAATGCTCTAAAATTATCCCCTGCGGGGAGAATTTTAGAGCATCTTATGAGGCGGGATATACATTATTATAGCTAAATTCAGACTTATAACTTATGTCGGTCTTACGACCTCCGTAAGTTATGTCTTCATTTAATATATCCTGAAATTTTTTATTTGTCAACATCTTTTATTTTTATTTTTATTTTTTTCATCACCCCCTTGTTTTATCACATCCCTCTTGCAATCTGACTAATCTGAAATATAGGAAGGAACATACCAAGCACCATAATCCCAATGATTAAACCCATAAAGACAAGCATTATTGGTTCAAACATTGAGGTAAAGCGCGTCAAAAATGTCTCAACATATTCCTGGTAAAACATATTTACCTTCCTAAACATCCCCGCCAAATCTCCTACTTCCTCTCCAATTGTCACCATCTCTACAACCATTGGCTCAAAGAAACCACTTGCCTCCATTGGTTGATTTAAGGAGCGGCCTTGACGAACCTGCTCCTTTATATTGCGAACGATATCCGCCACAACGACACTGCCTACACTACGCTCGCTGATCTCTAAGGCATAAAGAATCGGCACGCCGCTTTCGACAAGTGTTGCCATTCCCGAAGTGAACCTTTCCACGGTTAAGCTGCGGAAAAAGAGACCAAATACGGGCAGTTTAAATAGAAAATTCTCAAACGCATGCTTTCCCTCTGGACGCTGCAGATACAGCCTTCCCAGATAGATTAAAACACCAGCGCCGATGATGAAGACCAAAAAGAAACGGCGCATAATGCTGCTTGTAGTAATTAACACTTGGGTAAGAAAGGGTAGCTCCATCTCAAAACTTGTAAATAACTGCGCGAAGGTAGGAATAATCTTTATTGTCAAAAAGAACAATGCTCCCACGCCAACAGTCATTAGAAGCATGGGGTAAATTAATGCAGAGGTAATTTTACTGCGAAATTGTGCGTCTCTTTCTAAGTAAGTGGATAATCTGCTTAAAATAGTGGCTAAATTTCCCGAGGCCTCGCCGCTTTCTACGAGATTAACCCATAGGTCAGAAAAAACCTTGGGGTGCCGTGCCATTGCTTCGTGTAAACTTAAACCCGCCTCCATATTCTTTTTCAAATCACTGAGCACATTAGCCAATTGGCGGCTGGAAATCTGACGGGAGATAATCGTTAATGCCTCCAATATGGTAACGCCTGCCCCTAAGAGTGTAGCTAATTGCCGGCAAAAGATAACGCGGTCACTTACTGAAACCTTGTTATGAATCTTTGTCTTAAATCGACCCGGTCCATAAGAAGGGCCTGCAGAGATTGCTTTCTGCGCAGTTTTCGCGGTTCTTAAAGGCCGGACGCTAATCACGGTTAAACTTCTTCCTTGCAGGCGGGCAACTATTTCTTCTTGTGTTATGCCCTCTTCCTGACCTGTGAGCCTTTTACCAGCAGCGTCTCTTACGACATATGTAAAGAAAGCCATTAATCTCCCCCCACAGCAACAGAAAGCGCTTCTTCTAAGCTTGTAATTCCTTCCTCAGCCTTTATCAGGGCAGAGTCATAAATCGTCTGCATACCTGCTGCCCTTGATGCCTGCCTCAGTTTCTGAAAAGGTGCCTCCTCGCTAATTAATTGACGAAGCCCCTCATCAATCAACATTGCTTCTCCCACCGCAATCCGGCCTTTGTATCCTATAAAGTTGCATTTGGGACATCCTTTGGCCCGATAGATAAGATTGCTCTTCAGCTTTAGCTGACCCAGCTGCTTGGTTGTGGGCTCATAAGCCTCCTTGCAATCAGGGCAAAGCCGGCGAACCAAACGCTGTGCAACGACAATAACTAAAGAAGGAATAAGCAGATAATAAGGAACTCCGATATCGATAATCCGGCTAATTGCCGAAGGCGCATCATTAGTATGGAGGGTGCTCAAGACTAAATGACCGGTTAAGGCGGCGCGAATACATATCTCAGCAGTTTCTAAATCGCGAATCTCACCAACCAGCATTATGTCAGGGTCCTGCCGCATGAAACTACGCAGTGCCGCAGCAAAAGTTAAACCGATCTCGGGCTTTACCTGAACTTGATTTATCCCTTCCATATGATATTCGACAGGGTCCTCTACCGTAACAATATTTTTGGTTGGATGCTTGAGTTGATTTAAAATACTGTAAAGGGTGGTCGTCTTGCCGCTTCCTGTGGGCCCGGTTAAAAGGACTAAGCCATAAGGAGCATCTATCGCCTTGCGCAATGAATCTAATTGCCCGCTCGTAAAGCCTAGCCGATTAAGATCAAAAAGCATCGAGCCTTTATCAAGGATACGCATCACTATCTTCTCTCCATAAATGGTGGGAATAGTAGAAACACGGATATCAATGAAGCGGTTTTCTAACTTTACTGTAAAAGAACCGTCCTGAGGCAGGCGTTTCTCGGCAATGTCAAGCTTACTTAAAATCTTAATGCGTGAGGCAATGGGAAGATAGAGATGCTTTGCCGGAGGAGGAATCTCACAAAGCTTGCCGTCAATACGGTATCTTAAGCTGATAAAATCTTTAAATGGCTCTAAATGGATATCTGAGGCACGTTCATCAATTGCCTGGCGAAGAATCAAATCTACTAATTTTACAACCGGCGCCTCTTCTGCACGGGCAATCAAAGTATCGATACTTAACTCCTCGCCCGCCTTTGGTTCCGCTGCTGTCGTCAGTTCTGTCATTGGGCTCTCATAACTTTCTTCTACTGCTGCCTCTAATAAGCTTTTTTTACCAAAAAACTCATCGATTGCCTTGGCAATATCTACTCGTGTGGCAATCACCGGATTAATCTCACAGCCCGTCAATTTCTTTAAGTTATCAATAAGAATTAAATCTAAGGGGTCATTCATCGCCACGGTTAAGGAATTAAGTGTGCGCGAAAGCGGTAAAACCATATTCCTTCGGCAGGTTTCGTGAGGAATCAACTCCTCTAAACCCTGATCAAGTGCTGGCTTTAAAACCCCTGTGCCTAAAGAAAAATAAGGAATACCCAGCTGTTTTCCCAGGGCAGTTACTACTTGCTCCTCTGTAACCATTTCTAATTTAACGAATATGTCACCCAGTCTTCCGCCTTGCTGCTTTTGCACAGAGAGCGCCTTCTCTAACTGCGCTTGCTTAATCAGACCTGCTTGTATCAGAAGTTCACCTAATTTTAAATATTTAGGCTGAGGCATTGTTTATTACTCTTAATTTCCCAATTCCCAAATCCGAATGACGAATAAATGCCCAATCCGTTCGATGAACTCAGGATTGTCCCGAGCGAAGTCGAGGGACAAATCCCAATCTTGGTCATTGGGTTATTGGGATCTCATTCGTCATTGAGAAATTGGACATTGGTCATTTTCTATGACCTTTTACCTTTAATTAAGGCTATTGAGTGCCTTTTCAATCTTTTCCTGGCGACTCTTATCTCCAACAGAAGAATCCTGCTCGCGCGAAGATAAAATCTGATAATTAGCTTCAGCGGCAACTCCCAAGCCCGGCTCCTCAATAATATGTGGCGTAATAAAAATCAACAGTTCTCGCTCAAAGTCTTTCTCTTTGTTCTTGTGCCGGAACAGAAATCCGAAAATAGGAATATCACCCAGTATCGGCAAACCCTTTATGGTTTCCTTTTTCTCCTTATGAATCAGCCCGCCAAGAACAATTGTTTCCCCGTCACGGACGCGAATAATAGATTTTGTGCTTTTTATCTCTGCATCAGCAGCCTCATCACCCGTTGCGCTAGTGAAAGAGCTCATAGTTGCATCACTTATCTTTGGATAAATAAACATCGTAATTTCTCTGGTTTGCAGATTTACCTGTGGAGTTACCCGCAAAAAAATGCCAATGCCTTCTGATACAAGTTCCACATCTGAAGCACGCTGGGGTTTGTAGCTAACCATTCCTGTGTCTGTATTTTCTTCCTGCACCCAACCAATTACCTTATCAGTAACAATCTTTATCTCTGCCGTCTCATTGTTTAAGGTAAGTATGCGTGGACGAGCTAATATCCTTGTTTCACTTTGCGTCTTTAAAAAATCAAGGGCAACCTGATATGGTGAGCTTAGAAAATCTACCAACCCAGGCAATAGCGCTGAAGTAGCCGCGCCTGTCGATATGGTTTGATCTCGTCCTGTCTCTTCCAATTTGGTTTGCGGCCAGTGAGAAAAGGGAAACTTCGTTAGTCGCTGTGCTCCGGTTATCGCCACACTAAAGGGGGTTTGTCCAAATTCAAGTCCTATTTTATCTACAGCCCCCTTGCTCACATCAAGCATCTCCACCTCAAGCATTATCTGCGGTACAGGAACATCCAATTGCTCGATGATTGACTCAATCAAAGGAAATCTATTTGGCACGTCTGTAATAATCAGGCTATTTGTGCGGGGGTCTTCAACTACTGAGCCTTCAGTAGAAAGTATGTTCTCGATCACTGTTGTCAGCCCTGCTTCTGCCTTCTGTGCCCATTTACCTTCACCACCTGCTCCCCCTCCGCCTTCTTCCTCGCCCGGTGCTGCTGCGCCGGAACTGATATACTTAAACATCTCTTCCTGAAGAGAGGATGTGGAAACCCTTGCATATTTAAGCGGGAAAACCTTGGTCATTGGCTCAATCTCGGGAACTTCCTCTTCCACTTCTTCTTCAGGTTCTTTAATCATAATAATATTTGCCGCTTCATCAAATTCATAAACAAGGTCATTGGCCTTGAGCAGCTTTTCCATTGCCTCTTTTATCGTCACATCCTGGAGATAAAGGGTCACCTCTTTATCAGCAATATCTGCTTTGGCAATGAAATTCAATCCTGACTGGATGGAGAAGACCTTCAGGATATCCTTAAGATTTGCATCCTTAAGGTCAAGAGAAATTGTCGGCTCTGGCCGAAGGAAAGAATAATCAAAAGGTAATCTTTCTTGCGCAAAACTTAAGCAACTTGCGATCAATAATATCCCAATACTGCAAACTAACAATCTCGCCGTCTTATTTTTCATCTTTTGCCTCCTGTTTTGCCGGTGATAAAAGCCTGAATGGCCTGTTCTGATAAATTAACGTAACACTATCCTCATCTATCTTTACAATTGTTGCACCCTTAATCGTATCTCCCTTTTTTAAGACCTGGTCATTAATAATGACGAGGGGGATTGGACCTTGCCAAATTACCCCCTTTAGAGCAAGTGATGGTAGCGAAGACGAGGAATATGAAACATCCCTTTTCTCTTCTTCCTTTTCAGCTTCTTCCTCAACTTCCTCATCTTTTGGCAAAACAATATCTATACCAAAGGGATCTTTACACCCACCTGCAGTATATTCTACATATTCTACATATCTTGTTACAAGAGAAGGCTCTTGCGCCTCTCCAGGAGGCAATCCCTCCTCGCCCCAAAGCAGCGCAGGCCTGTCTGCCGCCAAAAAGATTAAAAACAAACTTAAAAAAAGCGCTATTCTCATCAATTTAAAAAAAGTACGCTAATCAATATTTTTGCTTTTAGTTGCGTTCCTAAGCCTAAACCAAGCTCAGCAAAACGCTCAAAAGGCAGAGAGGACTCTTTCTCTCCTTTTCTTCCTATGTTAAGACCCTCGATACTAAATAATATCGGCGCACTCTCTAAAATGCTAATAAACCTGCCTAATTGATGATAACTCTCAAGCTCGACAACTAAACTAAAAAATGCCTTAGTAGAAAGGGGTTCTTTTTCTGAGGAAGCCGACATTTTTTCTTCCGGTCTTACAGAAATCACATCTATATCTTCACGAAGTGCAAGGTTTGTCAAAAAATCCATGATTTCCTGTGAATCTTTCAGCGGAAAGGTATCTCTAATCGCTTTGATTTTTCTCTCTGTGTTAGCTATTCTTAAGGTTATCTCGTTTGTCTTTTTCTGCTCCTTAATTAACTTTGAATATTCGCCGCTCTTTGCATCTCCACATCGATAGATATTAAATGCGAAAATAAGACAAGCACCTAAAATCAGGGCATGAACAATCTTATTTATAGGGAAGTCTCTTAGGTCAAGATTTCTTAGGTCAAGATTTAAATTTATCTTGGATAAGTTTATCATTATTTAATCAGAGTAGCTGAGATTAAAAAGTATGTTGCCTCTAAGTCCAAGTCAGGCAATCTTCTTCTCTCCATCAATACGATATCTATATCTCTGCTGGTTTTGATTATTTTCTTAACCTCAGGTTTATCTCTTAATCCATTAAGTATAATTCCTATTGCCGCGAATTCCTGATCAGCATCTTCTAACAAAACAAATCCCTCCAGAAGCAACTGTCTTCTCTTCGCCTCTACTTTGAAAGAAAGAGACTCAAGCCAGGCCCCATCAGGTAAAACCCCGGGGATAACATTGAGAAGTGGTGTAATATAAAAATCCTTTTTAATCTGCTCCTCTATCATTCTCGTCTTCTTTAGCTTACCTAATTCTAATTGGAAAAGTTCAGAGGAAGTAATGGAAGTCGGCACCCCTTTAACCTCTATCTGGCTTCGCGAAGTCCTCAGTTGAGTTAACTGTCTTTGAAAGGGCAGCTGCTTATACCAGGGCAGGAACCACGACAAAAGTACAATTACCATACCAGTGAGTAATACCTTAAAGTTCAATCTTACGCGAGAGGCAATAATCCCCGGCAGAGTAGCAAGAGAAAGCGGTGGTTCTGTTTGCTTTTGATAAGTGTAAAAAAGATTAAATTGCGTAGGCAGCTTCATCTTCTTGCTCATCGCCACAGCATAAGATTTAGCAAGGGGTATGCTAAAAGGATGTTCGGCAAAGGTCTTTTTTATCTCCTCTGAAAAACAAGTAACATCCTCTAGTCCCAAATCCTTACAAAGATTAACAATATCATCTTTGTACTCGGGAAGACTGATAAACAATACGCTCTCTATTGTCTTTTTGGGAAACTTGCGACGAAAGTAATCCAGAGATACACGAATCTCTTTTCTGAGTCTTTCGATAATAATCTCCTTTGGTTCTATGCCGAAACCGGCCGCAGGTAAAAAACCCTTGGGGGATAAATTAATTTCTCGGCTAAAGAGAGGAAAGGTATTCTCACAAACAATAAAATCAGACTCATCTTCAAAATCAATATCAAGAAAACAACTCACTCCCTTCTGGGCAATCTTGGCCAATTTTAAAAGACGAAGATTACTAAATCCTGCATATTCAACATTGGTCAGTTGCATCTGCATCTGAGTAAAGATAGAAATATATTTTTCTAAATCCACTCTTTTTATCGCGACAAACAGCACAATGTATTTTTTTAAAACTACATCCGGCAATAAACGAAAGTCAAAGATTAGGTCTTCTATCTTAAAGGGGATATACTTTCTTGCTTCAAGAATAACAGCAGGTTCTAATTCCTGCCTTGTTAAAAAGGCAGGAATATCAAAAGAGCGGATAATTAGGTTCTCACCGGCTAATGTCAAATAAACTTCACGTCCCTTGATATTATTCTTGCGAAACTCCTCATTTAAGGCAGCAATAATCTTTATCTCATCAGAAATCTTCTCCTCTAACTCAACACCAAGAATCCTCTCCCAGGGAAGACCGATCTGCTTTGTTATTTGATTATTCTGTTGCTGAACTTGACAGATATGTATCTTTTTTGTTCCAAAATAGATGGCGATTTCTGCCTCTGGCATGGTGCTTTCTCTCTCCTATCTTTGTTTACTCTTCAACCACTTATTAATCTCTCTTTTGTCAAATCGCCAAACGCCCCCGATTTTAATTCCGGAAAATTTTTTCTGATGGAGCCAGTTATAGATCGTTTGGCGCTTGAGACCCAAGTAATCAGCTAATTCTTCAATATTTAATAATCTCTTCCTCTTCATTCTCATTCCTAACGATTTACCTAAATTTACTTATATCATAACTAAAACATAAATTTTACTTTTGTCAAGTATTTTTTATATTTTATTTACTTATATTTTTAAAAGCGGTAAACCCCATGATGGCTTGAGGGGAACGGTTCTCTCTAATTTCTTCACTTTAGGGTAGATGAGCGGGTGGCGAGGCGGTGGGCACTTCGACTTCGTCCTTCGACTTCGTCCCTCGACTTCGTCCCTCGACTTCGCTCGGGACGACCCTGAGCTTGTCGAAGGGTCGCTCAGTGCCAACTGCCCAAAATAGCCCGCCCTGTACCATACGGTACAGAGCCCGCCCCGTACCGTACGGTACGGGGCCCGCAGCGAATTATGCCCTCTAGAGGCTTCCTCTTGAGCGAGGACAATTTTGGGCTCCAGCGGAAGACAGGACCCGCTGATAAACAAAATCATAAATGTGAATCCGTCCCCGATTGTACTGGTAGGTTACTGGTAGGTTACTGGTAGGTTACTGGTAGGTTACTGTCGCACTAACTTGGCGTGTTCCACCTGGACCTGGACCAGGAGTAGCACCAATAGTTACAGTTACTGTGTAAGGCGGTAAATCACTATCATTGATTGTACAGCCGCTGCGGCAAAAAGTATAGGTTCCTGTTCCCCATGCCCCTGTTCTTAATTGCTCTCGGGTATAATTAAGGCCTGCCTGTGCTGCGTAGTAAGCCTGAATACGGCTTACCTGATGCTGGGTTAATTGTGATTGGCTACGAATAAGAATAATGCCAACGTTTGATAATGTCACCACTAATAAAATTAATGCTAAAACCATAATTAAGGCAACGCCTCTTTTACGCATCTTCTTTACCCCGTTCGAAATAGCCCCACCTTGGCGGGGCGTAAATCATTCGTTGAGCCTGTATGCCCTTTTTTATCCTTTTGGCTTTGAATTAGATAGACATAATACATTGCTTGTTATTTCGAACGGGGTCTACTTAACCTTTTCCTTTCTCAGGTTAATTTTAAAGGCTCCGTCTTCTTCCTCTAAGATTACGTGGCCTTCACGGGCAAGCCATCCCAAACTCATCAAGATTGTATCCCGTGGTTTATCAATTCTACTGATGAGATGGGAAAGGGTTGCCTCGCCCTGCTCATCTAAAAAATGCCAAATTTCACCGGCAACAATACCAATCTCAATAATCATTCTCGGTCTCCTTAATATATATAAAAAGTATAGGGATAAAATTTATCTTGTCAAGAAAAAAGATGAAAAGTAAGTCTCCAAATGGGTACAAGAAGTGTTCGAAATTTATCTATGTTTGTAAGTATATGTAAAATAAGCAGTTAGGTAAGTCAAAATTAACCATCAACTCTCTAGCAGATCCAATAATTCCTTTGCGCAATAGATTTTTCCGCGAAGTTTATCTGTAGTCTCCGCAAGAATCTTGGCCTCTTTGAGTCTTTCAACTGCAGCCTTCGCACTATGAAAGGAAGTCTTTAATTTTTCAGCAGCATGCGGTATGGTAATATAGGGATTCTTAAATATTTCTTCAAGTAATTTAAATGCATAATTAGAGGGACGCTTCTTTTGAATACGGCTTCTATAAACATCAAGTAAACTAAGAATTCTGCCCGAATTTTTTATGGCATCTTTTGATTCTACGACCACAGCCCGTAAGAAAAATTTAATCCACTCCTCCCATTTGCCCATTTGGCCGACACCAAGAAGCATAGCATAGTATTCTCTTTGGTATTTTTCAAAAAAGGAACTTAGATAGAGTAAAGGATAAGTAAGGTATTCTCTTTCGCATAAAAAAAGTGTTATTAGAAGTCGCCCTATGCGCCCATTACCATCTAGAAATGGATGTATTGTCTCGAATTGATAATGTATTAAAGCGCATTGCATAAGCCCTGATAAACTGTTTCTATCATGTATAAATTTTTCTAAATCACTTAACACCTGATTCATTTCATTGACAGGCGGCGGCACAAATGTTGCTTCGTTTAGACTGCAACCAAGTGGGCCTATCCAATTTTGGCTTTTACGAAACTCACCAGGTATCATATGCTGTCCTCTTACATCTTTCATAAGGATCTTATGTATTTCCCTCAAAAGGCGTAAAGATAATGGTAAATCTTTTAAGCGTCTGAGACCATAATCCATAGCCTTAACATAATTCAATACTTCTAAGACATCTGTTTTTTTGGCCTTCTTCCTCTGCTTTTCTTTTCTTGCTGCCTCAAAATAAAAAAGCTCAGATAGCGAAGTTTGCGTTCCTTCTATCTTTGAACTCAAAACTGCTTCGCGCCTTACATATGGAATAATGAGTAAGGTAGGATTTGGCAATAAACTACCTATACCAT
>JADHWR010000064.1 GCA_016783355.1 Candidatus Omnitrophota bacterium
TTTTGGGGATTAGATTAGACAGTGGTAATTTAGTTGCTTTATCTAAAATGGCAAGAAAGAGGCTAGATCGTGCCGGCCTTGCGGAGGTTGAGATTTTTGCTAGTGGGAATTTAGATGAATATAAGATTTATGAGTTATTAAAAAAGGGAGCAAGCATCGACAATTTCGGCGTAGGTACCAAGATGGGGGTAAGCCAGGATGCCCCCTTTATTGATGTTATCTATAAAATCAGTGAAGTGATGGATGAGGAGGGGAATTTTTTCCCGACAATGAAATTAAGCCAGGCAAAGACAACCCTCCCCGGGAGAAAGCAGGTTTATAGAATCGGAGATTCCAAGGGCAAGTTTCTTAGGGATATCTTGGCTTTAGAACGAGAGAAGATAAGGGGACGGCCTTTGTTAAAACAGGTAGTAGAAAAGGGTGAGATAATTTATGCCAAGCCAACATTGAATCAAATTCGCAACTTTACCAAGAGAAATCTTTCCGCTTTGGGTGAGAAGTATAAAAGACTGACTCAGCCAGCGATTTATCCTGTAATTATTAGTCGGCAACTTAACAATTTAATCAGGGATTCGTTATTCCAGATAAAAAAGCGCCAAAATCAAGGGACATCCCTGCCTGCCGGCAGGCAGGGGGAGAAGTGTCCCCAGGGGATTATTTTTCTTGATATTGATACCCAGTATGATTTTATGAACCCTCGCGGAAAGCTCTATATTCCTAAAGCAGAAGAGTTAATTCCTAATCTGAGGCGTTTATTTAGGTTTGCAGAGAAAAATAATATTCCGGTAGTTTCCTCTTTAGATACCCATAGAAGGAATGATCCAGAATTTAAACACTTTCCTCCTCATTGCATAAAAGGCACTCGGGGATATAAGAAAATGGAAGAAACTTTCTTAAACAAGGTAAGGCCAGTTAGGAAAAGAGCATCAATCCAATGTCGCCGCGAGCCTTCTTGCGGGAGAAAGCAAATTTTTATTACAAAGCATACTATTGATGTTTTTTCTAATCCTCAGATTAAAATTATTCTAAAACCTTGCCAAGTCGTTTATGTTTTTGGCGTAGCTCTTGATTACTGCGTAAAGGCAGCCTGTCTTGGCCTGGTTAATTTAGGCATAAAGACATATTTAGTAAGAGATGCCACCAAGGCAGTTTCCACTAAGGGAGAAAGAGAGACACTGAGGTTGCTAAAGCAAAAGGGCATCATTTTTCTTAAGACAGAGGAAGTAATTGAAAGCTTAAAAGAAGGCATCGCTAGAGCCTTGAGGATAAGGTTGGGTTTGTACAGTTGCACACACAATGGATACGAAAGATTTAAAAGGATTAGCCACAGGAATTGGTAGTCTGCCACATATAGATGCTGATTTGGCCTTGGATTTGATCTTTAAATATATCCCTCAAATTCCTTTTTGGCCGCAGCTGCCCAAAAGAAATATGCGCGAGAGAATGGTTGCTCAATTCAGCCAGGGCTTGCCTTGTCTTCGTTTGGATGAAAAGGGTTTATTTTTTGATTCGGAAATACTCGAACAAGAAATGGCCCAATTCTATGAACATATCGTCGCCGATGACAATGAGTATTTCAAAATTGCTCCTGATTTTGCTGCTGGACTCTGGCAATTTCTTTCTCGGCTAGAGAAAGCAAACCTTAATCAAATCAAATTTATTAAGGGGCAGGTTACTGGTCCATTTACCTTTGCCGCAAGTATTAATGACAATGAGGGTAGGGCAATTTTATATAATTCTGTTCTTATTCAGGCAGTGCAGGAAGGCTTAGCGATGAAGGCGCGCTGGCAGATAGATCTGTTTAGAAGATTCAGTAAGCCAATAATTATATTTTTGGATGAGCCGTATTTAGCCTGTTTCGGCTCAGCTTTTACTCCCCTAAATCGCCAGGACGTTATTTCCGTCTTGAGCGAATTTACTAAAAAAATTAAAGCCCCGGATGTATTAACCGGCGTCCATTGTTGCGGTAATACTGATTGGTCAATGTTTACAGAGGTGCCCGATATTGATATCATTAGTTTCGATGCCTTTAATTTCTTTGATCGAATCATGCTTTATGCAGACCAGCTCCTTGGGTTTTTTAAAAAAGGAGGCTTGCTTGCCTGGGGGATTGTGCCTACGCAAGACTTCAATCCCCAGATCAATGTCGCCGTTTTATCCCAGAGGTTAAACGCGGGCATAGAAACCTTAATTAGGAAGGGGATAGATAAAGATCTACTTAAGAAGAGCTTGATTTTGACTCCTTCTTGTGGCTTAGGGGTTCTAAATTCGGATAAAGCAGAGCCAATATTTAAGTGCCTGGCCGAGCTCTCTTCTACTTTGAGAATAGAAAGTTAAAAATAGAAAGTAATTGACAAAATAGATTAATTTCTGTATTATATTAAGACGTTTTTCAAATAATGCCCAGACTTATGGAACGAAGTGCCCTGCTAAATTTGCCCTAAGAAATCACGTAGTGATTTCAAGGACTAAGTCCCGTGAATCCGCAGGATTCCACGGGGAAAAATTTAGCAGGATTGGTCCCCGGAATTCTGCGGATTTTAGGGGAAACATAATCCTTCGATTTTACTCAGGATTATGTCCTGGGTGCAGTCGAAGGACATAATCCTGATGGCTGAATTTGTCCCGCTGAGTGTACCAAAATTATGAAACACCCTGTAGAATTTCTTTAGAAATTCTACAGGACTAGTCCTGAGGAATTCGTAGAATTCCTCAGGGGAATTTTGGTACATCTTACGAAGCGGGATACTTCGACCAAATAACTTACATCGCACTTCGTGCTTCGTAAGTTATGGTCTCACTGAAAATGAAGGAAATTCGTATTCATGCGCGAGCAGGACAAGGAGCAATAACCACTGCCTATATTCTAGGTGAGGCCTATTTTATTAAAGGTATGTATGCCTATGCTTTTCCTCATTTTGGAGCGGCTCGTATGGGCGCCCCGATGAACGCCTTTGTAAGAGTAGATAACAAGCCCGTGCGCATAAGAAGCCAAATTTATAAACCAAATTTTGTGATTGTTGTAGATTTTACAATTATGCGTAGTTTTGATTGTTTAGCCGGACTCAAAGAAGATGGTATCGCGATCATTAACCAGCGAGAAGGGGTGGGGATACCCAAGGTAAAATTAAAGCAGAAGATACATATAGTGCCAGCAAATAAGATTGCTCAAGAGACTATCGGTCGACCGTTAGGAAATACTGCTCTTTTGGGTGCCTATGCAGCAGCAACTGGTGAGATAGATTTAGATATCCTACAGCAGGCAATAAAGGTACACTTGGCGGGCAAGAAGCAGGAAGGTAATCTTGAGGCAGTCAAGCAGGGATTTGAATTTATAAAGAAGAATGTTTAATGAAGAAATAAAAACATCAAACTCGGTACATAAAGTATAAAACAGATGTCTCGTCTTTAGGGGGGAGAGGATGTTTGGTCCGATAATTGCTAAACCCGGTTCAAGTCGAAAAAATAAAACGGGTTCTTGGCGGATAGAATCTAAGCCTAAATTTTTACAGAGTAACTGTATTGCCTGTAAGTTATGCATTTTGATTTGTCCCGAGGGTTGTATTGAGGGGAGTCAGAAGAATACTTTTCATTGCGATTTTGATTACTGCAAGGGCTGTGGTAATTGTGCAAGTATTTGTCCAAAGCAGGATATAGTAATGGTGAAGCAAGAATGAAAGAGTTTCTAGAGGGTTCGCAAGCAATAGCCAAGGTGGTCAGTTTATGTAGGCCAGGGGTAATCTCTGCCTATCCAATCACCCCTCAGACCCATATAGTTGAGGGATTGGCTCAGTTGGTTGCAGACGGTAAGCTCGATTCCCAATTTATCAATGTAGAGAGCGAACATTCAGCAGCCTCACTAGTTCTGGGTGGTTCAGCAACAGGGGTACGCGTTTATACGGCGACTAGCGCTCAAGGATTATTTCTTATGGCTGAGGTTTTGTTCAATATTGCGGGTATGCGTCTACCGGTTGTGCTCACCTGTGCTAATCGAGCAATGTCCGCACCGATCAGCATCTGGAATGATCAACAAGATTCAGTTTCCCTACGCGATAGCGGTTTAATCCAGTTTTATGCTGAAAATAATCAAGAGGCAGTGGATTTACATCTAATTGCTTATCGGCTTGCCGAAGATAAAGATGTTATGCTTCCGGCAATGGTCTGTATTGACGGCTATATACTCACTCACGGGATCGAAACAGTAGATATGCCTACACAGGAGGAGGTAGATAAATTTTTACCCCGATATCAACCTCCCTATAATTTAGATGTTGATCATCCGCTAACCTTAGGTTTTTTGGCTGATCCTGATTATTATATGGAGACGCGCTTTGCCATTCAGGAGACCTATAAAGAGATAGTTAAGTTTATGCCGCAATTGTTTGAGCAGTTTTCTTCAGCCTTTGGTCGTAGTTATAATTTTGTAGAGAAATACCACCTGGAAGATGCAGATAAGGTAATTGTGGCTATGGGCTCTGTTTGTGGCACAATTAAAGATGTAGTAGATGAGTTAAGGAAAAAGGGCAAAAGGGTTGGTTTGCTTAAGATTATGGTTCTGCGCCCCTTCCCTAATCAGCAAATCTGTAATGCCCTGAAGGGTATTTCTAGGATCGCAGTATTGGATCGAGCATTATCTTTAGGTTCGATTGCTCCCTTAGCTTCTGAGATTAAGGCTTCATTCTTTGGTAAGAAAAAAGCACCTAAGATAATCAGCAGTTTTATCGCCGGGCTCGGTGGCCGGGATATCACCAAAGACAGTATAAAGGAGATATTTCGTCAGTTAAACCAGAAAGAAATTACTGGTAATTTTATTGATTTAAAACCAGAATTATTGCAAGCCCCGTTAGAAACAACTTTAGGGAATCGAAGTTTCTAACGGGACAAGAGAAATTATGAGCGAGCTTCAAGTAAAATCACTATTTGCTTCTGGGCACACTGCCTGCGCTGGTTGTGGTCAATCAATTGCTGCCCGTCTTGTTATTAATGCCGCCGGATCAAACACGATTATTGCCAATAATACCGGGTGCCTGGAGGTTTTTACAACAAAATATCCAGAGTCTGCCTGGCGTGTTCCTTGGGTTCATTCTCTTTTTGAGAATGCTGCTGCTGTTGCTTCGGGTATTGAGGCGGCCTTGATATTTCAAGGAAAGAAGGATAAGATTTCCGTTATTGCTCAAGCAGGGGATGGAGGGACGGCAGATATCGGGATGCAGGCTTTGTCTGGGATATGGGAAAGGAAGCATGATGTGTTAGCGATCTGTTATGATAATGAGGCTTATGAAAACACAGGGATTCAGAGAAGTGGCTTAACCCCTTATGGTGCCAGTACCACAACTTCGCCTTCAGGGGCTCAGTCTTTCGGCAATCCTAAACTCAAGAAACCCATGCCTGAGATTGCTAATGCCCATGGGATTGCTTATGTGGCTACTGCGTCGGTTGGCTTTCCTCAGGATCTACAAAGGAAGGTAAAGAAGGCGCTAAGTATTAAGGGCCCTAAATATCTTCAGATTCATGTTCCTTGCCCTTTGGGATGGGGATATCCTTCAAGTTTAACCTATCAGATTGCTAAGCTTGCCGTTGGAACCGGACTTTATCCCTTAATTGAGTATGAAAATGGCATGTTGATTGGAGTGCGCAAGATTAGTTCTAAATCTGTTGAGGAGTACCTAAAGCCTCAGCGCCGATTCCGACATATTATTAATAATCCCGATGAATTAGCCAAGATTCAGGAGATCGCCAACAACAATATAAAAAAATATAATTTAGTTGCCGAGGGAAACTGATAAAGTTTATGATTACACAGATTAAAAAGCGTAGATTAGACCCTTCCTTTAAAAGGTTTAGGAAGGTCTATCCTTTAGGATTAGACCCTTCCTTAAAAGGTATAGGAAGGTCTATCCTTTAGGGTTACACAGATTGTCTACCAATGAAAAAAATCTGTGTAATCTTTTTAAAGATCTCTGTAATCAGGTATAATCCATTGTTATACTTGGAGATTATACCAAGGGGGTGAGCAGAAATGGGAAAACAGGCAAGAGCAATTGTTGATTTAAATCTAAAGGAATTAGTAAAGGAACTTAACCGTGCTTATTGCGATGAATGGTTGGCTTTCTATCTCTATTGGTACATTGCGCAGGTTGTTTCCGGTAGGTCTTATGCAAACATAAAAGCAAGTTTAGAAGATATTGCTAAGGAAGAATTAGAGCATGCTCGTCAGTTAGCTAATTTAATTACTACATTAGGAGATGTGCCTACAGCCAACCCAATGGATTTGGAAAAAAATGCTAATTCTTCTTATGCGCTTCCACCCAAGAAAAGTGCAGATATTAACCGAATTATCCGTATAATAACCGAAGCAGAGGCAGGTGCGATTGGGGTATATCATAAACTGGCTAAAAAAACACAAGGCAAAGATTTACTTACTCATCAGTTAGTTTTACACATTTTATCTGAGGAAATAAAGCACGAGGAGATTTTCGAAAACCTATTGGA
>JADHWR010000065.1 GCA_016783355.1 Candidatus Omnitrophota bacterium
CCAAATTTCATTTCCCGCGCCGGCAATACCTTAACTCTCTTACCGCCTAAAATACTCACATATAATTCTCTGCCATCTATATACTCCTCAGCAATTGCATCTGTGTTCATCCGCTGGTGAATAAAATTTATTCTTTCAAAAAAAGCGCTCTGATTATCTACAATCGAAGCCTGCGATATTCCTCGGGAGGCTTCCTCCTGTAAGGGTTTGATAATCATGGGCAGCTTAAGTCGCCGGGAAAATGATACCGGTCTTTTTTTATAAAACGTATGGAAGTGCGGAATTCTAATTTTGTGAAAACTTAATATCTTCTTACTTAAAGCTTTATTATTACAAATAAATAAGCTCGCCGGAGAGGCGCCGGTATAAGGAATCCCCAACATCTCAAGCAACGCAGCAACATTCTTATCGAGATAGGTTTTTTGCTTGAAGACCTCGACAAGATTAAAAACAACGTCGGGTTTAAATTCTGCTATTTCTTCCAGGAGCATACCTATATCGTTATAAAGCCCAAGGATGCTAACTTCATAGTTAGACTCACGAAGCGCCCGGCATACATCAAGCTCCGTGTTCCAGTCAGTATTCTTAAACTCTTCCTGGAAATCATAACCTCTCGGTCGGTAGCAAGGACTATCAAATAATAATAGAACTTTCATTTTTTATTTCTTTCCCCGCAGCCTTCCCGTATACAAATAATTCATAATTAATGCGGTGATATAAGTTGAGATCTTTAAGATAACTAGCGACTCGGATTCATAGCTTAATAACTTCAGATCCTTACATCTTTGCGTGACTGCCTTTAGGAGATCGTTAATTACGTATTTTTTTTCTCCTGTCCAATTAGATATACTTTGTAGAATATTCTTTTTATATTTTTTGATCATATCGCAAGCTAAGGTTGGCTTTATATTCTCTTCGTTTCTTTCTACAAAGATTCTCTTTAAATTCGAATCGTGAAAATCGGGGAAATCTTCAGCATAAAAATGCTTCTTTCTTTTATAATGATTCTTCAGCTTTATCCTCAAAGAAGAGGCCTTCCAATATTCTTTACCCTTTTTAACCAGGGGCTCCTTGTCTTTAATTTCATTCATTAACTCATCTACAAGCATGAGCTTATCCAATGCCTTCCAGCCTTGATAGAGAGACCTCCAGTCCAGATCAGGCGTAAGCCAGACAGAAAAGGTTTCCGCGAAATCTTCATCAGGGTGATACTGGGCATAGTAGTCTTCTAAATGCCGGACAAAGCTCCTGCTGTAAGGCCTGAATCTATAAGTGTCTAGGTATACTAAGGAGAACCGCCCAAAGGTTTTTAGCCATTTTTTTTTCTTGTATAATCGGTAGGCGTAATTTATTGCGTGGCCTGTTTCATGTCGTAGTAGCTTCATGCACCACTCTCTTGTCCCGCCCTCTACTTCAAGCATCATCTTATTTTCTAATTTCATTAGTGCGGGGTGTGCTAAAAAAAAGGGGATGCCGACGACAGGTTCTTGTTCCGGGGCGAGCCACTCATCAGCTAAATAACAGAAGGGTTTGAATTTTATTTCCTTACGAGCAATTTCTGTGTAAAGTTTTTTTATGCAATCCTCCAGCCATGTACCTTCTATCTCCAACGATAAATCACAAATTCTTAAATTTAATAGCTCCTCTTCAGATATACCAGATAAGGAGATTCTTTTATCTAACATTGCCAAAGACAACCCCTTTCTCTATTGCCGGCGAATTAATAAGACTATATAGCTTGCTAAATAAAATGTTTAATCGCCTCCACTAAAGCGGCATAACCTGTAGTTTTTACGGTAAAGTCATCCGCCCCTGCCTCTTTAGCCCTTACCGCATCGATTGCATCAATCTTGCTTGTAACAATAATGATTTTAGCATCGCTTTTCTTATTACCTTTAATGATCCGACAGACCTGATGACCATCCATATCGGGAAGCATAATATCTAAAACAATCAAATCCGGCTTCTCTTTTTCTGCCTGCTCTATGCCTGAATTTCCATCAACCGCAGTTATAACTTCGTACCCATCCAATATTAGCCTATCCCTCAACGTTGTTAAGATAACTGGCTCATCATCAATAACGAGGATCTTCTTCGGCATTTTAAATCTCCTTTCTGAATTTTCGGATTTAAACCAGATAGACACTCACTTCCTTCGCCCAGCCCTTGACATCATAGATGTCAAGGGCTGGGTTCGTGCACTATCTTCCGAAAATTTAAGATCACTTACTTCCTGCCTTGTGTTTCATTAATACTCAATCACCTAATAATCTAAGATCTATAAGCGGTAATGCCTATATGTACATGGCTGTTCTGCCTGCTTAACCAATTCTTCAACAGAATGCGCATCGTGTGGAAATGAAGAAACACCAAAGATTGCCCTAACAACTCTTGCCTTGCCCTTAAAATCAGCAAGCCCCTCCTTGCCGATCGTTCTTTTAAGCCTTTCGATAAACATCAGTGCATCTTTTTTATTCGTGTTTTCCAAAATGACGGCGATCCGATTCTCTTTATATTTCAAAACCAAATCCGTATCCCGGCGAATGGTTGCCTTTGTTAATTTCTCCACTCCATTTAGGATATTTCCACTTTCCGCAAAACTCGAAACTTTCTTTTTTTCATAGATACAACGAATAAGTATAAAAATAAGCGATAAAGCCGACTGGTTATCGTCGGCTTTTTGCAGGCTATTATTTAAACAATCCTCAAAAAAATCTTCCGCTGTACACTGTGGTAGCGTAAAGACAAATTTACTTCCTTTACCCAATGTGCTTTCTACTCGAATCACTCCCTTATGTGCTTGAATTATTCCCTTGCAAATAGCTAAACCTAATCCCGTCCCCCTTTCTCCAGTAGTATCTTTGCGGTAGATTTGCACAAAATGCTTGAAAAGTTTTGGGATATCCTCTCGGGCAATCCCTATTCCTGTATCAGTAACCGCAACCTCAAGCATTTTTCTCTGATCGCTATATTTGATATCAACATTAATGCTGCCATCATCGGGAGTAAATTTTATCGAATTGTGCATAAGGTTTGTGAATACCTGAGTAATCTTATCACTGTCCACGTAATAATATAATTGTTCTTTGCAAAAATTAGTTGAGAGCTTAAGTCTCTTTCTCTCTATCTGCGGATTAAGGCTGCTAATCACATTTCTCGCCAGGCCGCAAATATCAACCTCGCTCTTTTTAAGCCTTAATGCCCCTCTTTTTATTTTAGAGTAATCCAAAAATTCGGTGGTTAATCGATCTAACCGCTTTATATTTCTACTTGCCATAATCAGATACTCTTCTATTTTTCCGCTCACCTGCCCTGCGGCCCCCATTAAGATATTGGTAATTATTCCTCCAATCCCAATCATCGGCGTCCTGATTTCATGGGAAACAGTAGAAAAAAATTCGCTCTGCATCCGATCTACTTCTCTCTCCTTAGTGATATCTTTTAAGATCACCACTACTCCAATAATCTTTCCTTCTGCATCATTAATAGGGGATAGATGACAACTTAAAAGAAGATCTTCCTGAAGAATAATTTCCTTTGTAACTAAGCGCTTCTTCTCTCGGCATTCCTCAATGGCTTTATCTAAAGCAATGGCCTCCATCTTTGCATTTAAGGCAGAAGCCGTGACATCATCGCTAAGGCCGAGGGCTAACATTCGTCTTGCCTGAAGGTTTATAACTACTATTTCACCCTGCCGATCAATCATAATTACGCCTTCGATTATATTCCGTAGAAGACTAGCCAACTTCAATTTTTCTGTAGCAATAACCGCTCCTAGGCACTCAATTGTGCCAGAGGCCTGCCGGGAAATATCCTTGATTTGATTAACGAGATTATCGATCATCGCATTAATGCTATCGGCGAAATCTTTCCCGGCATCGGTTAACTTAGCCGCTTCCGCCTCAGGAATGGATTGTCCTTTGGCTTTGATTTCTTGAGCCATACGCGTAACTTCATTGATCAATTCACCAAGCAAATCGACCATTCTTTCACTCGCCTCTTTTAGAGCCAAAACCTGGACTTCGTTTGTTTTTCCCATAGACTTATTGATCTCCATATTCTTCCCCATCTTTTAACCTTGTAGATGCTGACCCTGTTTGCAACCTAGACAATAAGTGGGTCTGGGTTCACTTGCCGATAATCATCTTTAACGCCACCCCGATTAAAAATAGGCCAAATACCTTTCTAAGCACCGGCTCAGGCACAGGGGTAACCAAAAAAGCACCCAGCAGCCCCCCGATAAAAAAACCCAAACAGACAAAAATCGCAATTTGAATATTAACATTTCCCTCGTAATAGTATTTAAGAGCTGCCAATAAGCCAATAGGCGGAATCATCAACGCCAAGGTTGTGCCTTGGGCTTGATGTTGAGTTAAGCCAAAGAAATATACTAAAACCGGGATGACGATAATCCCTCCCCCGATACCTAAAAAGCCGCTACAAATCCCTGTTATTAAACCAAGCGTAATATAAAGAAGTATATTCATTCCGCCTCCTCGAAAGACCCCAGCGCTTATTTGCCCCAATTCGTTTAAATCTAAATAAGCACTAAGGAGTTGCCCTGTTTCAATGGAAAACAACCCCACGGGCATACCCGTGGTACCTTTATTGACCCCGACAGCAATAGCTTCCCCCATCCAGTGACATCCCGCCGAGTGAGCTCTTTCTTCGCATTCACCCTAAGGCCTTTAGGCCGTGGTCTTCTGCGAAGGCGGGATAAAAAATAGCCAGGGCGCGATTAATTAATACTGCCCTGGCTATCTAAACTAATCAAATATTTATTTTTTAGATTTGAGTTTTTCAATCCAATCCGTTACTGCCTTACCAACGATATCCTTACAGCCCAAGCCAATCGCTAAAGCAAAACCTAAACCCAGAGAAGCCAAGATGATATTTACTGCTAACCCAACAACTGTCTTACCAATATTGAGTTGCTCTAAGGTCATCGCCAAGGCGAAAACGAATATCACAACCTCAGCAATTTTACCTAAAAATTTAGATTGGGCAATATCTGCATTGGCACTTGCTGCCTGTACTACATTTCCCAAAGCCCTTGCCAGAAAAGCACCTAATACTAAAATAAAGATTGCCGCAATAACATTGGGAATGTAGAGTATAATCCGATTCAGAAGGTCAGCAGCGATGCTTAAGCCTACTGCGTTTACCGCCACAACCAAAGCCACCAAAAGCAGGAGCCAATAAAAAATCACACCGAGCAACTCCGAAAGGGTATACTCAACTCCTCCCTTTTGTAATAATTCATCTATCTTTGTGTGCTCAGAAAGAACATCTAACCTGACTGTCTTAAGAACGCGCACAATTATCGTCCTAACAATGCGCGCAATAAACCATCCCGCGATGAGAATCAAAATAATCAAGCCAAGGTTGAGGAAAAAATTACCGATTTGATATAACGCAATTTTCCCGGGGCCGAGTATTGCTCCTTGCCACATCTTAGTACCCCTCCTTTCATTTTATACCTGCTTCCTTTGCTAGATATTCAAAGGCCGCAGGTAAGCTACATTAGATACGAATATACTATACTACACGATGCTCGCGTTTGTCAACATATTCCTATACCCCGATGACGCCTTATTGCTCTTCTTCAATTTCGCCAACAATCTCCTCAAGAAGATCCTCCAGGGTAACCAATCCCAGGGTCTTATCCTTGTCTTTAACAATGGCGATCTGAAGTTTTTTGAGCTGGAAATCTCGCAATAATTCATTGACCCTTTTGTTCGGTGCGACAAAATAGGCGGGGTGTAATAAATCCTCGATAACGATTAATCCCCTGCCGCGCAGGACATACAGTAAATCATGGGCATAGATAATTCCTTCGATATTGTCCATGTTTCCCCGATAAACTGGAATCCGATTGTATCCCTGCTCAACCAGAATATCTAAAAGCTGCTCGGGGGTAATACTAATATCCACGCTCACCATTTTATCTTTAGGAACCATCGTCTCGCTTACCTTGGTATCGCCAAATTCAAAAATGCGATAGAGCATCCTCCTTTCTTCATTTGTTAATACCCCCTCTTGCCTACCTATTTCAATCATCATGCGCAATTCCTCTTCGGTAATCAGCGGTGAACGCCGAGTAGGTTTAATCCCGATCAGTCTCAATATTAAATTGCTTATGCCGGTAAATACACAAATTATTGGATGCAAAACCTTGATAATCTTCTGCATTGTCGGAGAACTGATTAAAGCGATTTTCTCGGTATATTTAATCGCGAGAATTTTAGGGGTGATTTCGCATAAGGTAAGCACAAAAAAACTGGATAAGAATGTGGAAATG